>CAYLJK010000160.1:2221-6207 GCA_964383975.1 uncultured Gemmatimonadales bacterium
CAGGGGCTCGACGAGCTGCTGGGCGACAGCGTCGAGATGATCCACGGGCCCGGCTGCCCGGTCTGCGTGACCCCGCTGGAGCAGATAGACCGCGCCCTCGCCCTCGCCTCCCGCCCCGACGTCATCTTCACCTCCTTCGGCGACATGCTGCGGGTCCCGGGGAGCGACTGCGACCTCTTCGCGGTGCGCGCCCGCGGCGGGCAGGTGCGCGTCGTGTATTCGCCGCTGGACGCCGTCGAGCTGGCGCGCCGGAACCCCGGGAAGGAGGTCGTGTTCTTCGCCGTCGGCTTCGAGACCACGGCACCGGCCAACGCCATGGCGGTCTGGCGGGCGCGGGAGCTGGGCGTCACGAACTTCTCCGTCCTCGTCTCGCACGTCACCGTTCCGCCGGCGATGATCGCGCTCCTGGAATCCCCGGACAACCGGGTCCAGGCGTTCCTCGCCGCGGGACACGTCTGCACGGTCATGGGGTGGGAGGAGTACGAGCCCATCGCCGCCAAGTACAGGGTCCCCATCATCGTCACCGGGTTCGAGCCGGTGGACATCCTCGAAGGGGTCCTGATGGCCGTCCGCCAGCTGGAGGCGGGCCGCCACGAGGTCGAGAACCAGTACGTGCGGTCGGTCCGCCGGGAAGGGAACCGCCCCGCGCAGGAGCTGGTGCGGAAGGTGTTCCGGCTCGTGGACCGGAAGTGGCGCGGGATCGGGGAGATCCCGATGAGCGGGCTCGGGCTGCGCGAGGAGTTCGCGGCGTTCGACGCGGAGCGGAAGTTCGGGTTGTCCGGCGTGACGGCGAGCGAGTCGCCGCTCTGTCATGCGGGGGACGTGCTGGTGGGCCGCATCAAGCCGCAGCAGTGTCCGGCGTTCGGGAAGGAGTGTACGCCGGAGCGGCCGCTCGGGGCACCGATGGTCAGTTCTGAGGGGGCGTGTGCCGCGTATTACAACGCGGGGAGGTTCCGGTTGAAGGAGGCGATGGAGGTTTGAGGGCGGAGGTTCGGGGGTGAACGGTTCGGCGGTCGATCGGGGAGCGAGGGAAGTCATGGGAGTGAGGGGAGTGAGGGGCATGGAGTGAGTGAGGGGGCGGGCAGCGTGATGGTGGACGGGCTGGCGTGTCCGGTGCCCGTCTCGCAGCACGATCGCGTCCAGCTCGGTCACGGGTCGGGCGGGAAGATGAGTGCCACCCTGCTGCGCGAGCGGTTCCTCCCGCACTTCGACAATCCCGTCCTCGCGCAGCTGGGGGATGCCGCCGTGGTCGCCGTGGAGGCCGGGGAGCTGGCCGTCACGACCGACACCTTCGTCGTCTCGCCGATCGAGTTCCCGGGCGGGAACATCGGCTCGCTGGCCGTTCACGGTACGCTCAACGACCTCGCGATGATGGGTGCGCGGCCGCTGTGGCTGTCGGCGGGGTTCGTGCTGGAGGAGGGGCTGCCGTTCGAGGTGCTGGACCGCGTTCTGGGCGCGATGGGCGAGGCGGCGCGGGCGGCCGGGGTGCCCGTCGTCACCGGGGACACGAAGGTCGTCGAGCGCGGGAAGGCCGACGGCATCTTCATCAACACCACGGGCATCGGCCGGCGGGACGCGGCGTTCGCGCCGATGCCGGACCGCGCGCAGGCGGGCGATGCGGTCGTCCTGAGCGCGCCGATCGGCCGGCACGGTATCGCCATCATGAGCGCCCGGGAGCAGCTCGGGTTCGAGGCGCAGGTGACGAGCGACGCGGCCACGTTGCTCCCCCTGGTCGAAGCCCTGCGGAGCGCGGCGGGCGCGGCGGTGCACGTCCTGCGCGACCCGACCCGCGGCGGCGTGGCGAGCGCGCTCAACGAGATCGCGGCGGCGGCGAAGGTGGGCGTGGAGCTGGACGAGCGGGCGCTCCCCATCCCCGGGCCCGTGGCCGCCGCGTGCGAGATGCTGGGGCTCGACCCGCTCTACGTGGCGAACGAGGGCGTGGTCGTCGCGTTCGTCGCGGCTGAGCACGCCGAAGCGGCGGTGCACGCCCTGCGCGGCCACCCCCTCGGCGCCGAGGCGCGGGTGGTGGGCCGCGTCGTCCCCGCGCATCCCGGCCTGGTCATCCTGCGCACGGCCATCGGCGGGACGCGGGTGGTGGATATGCTGCCGGGGGATCAACTCCCGAGAATCTGTTAGTCGCCGGCGGGCTCTCAGCCCTCGACTGCCCCGTACACTCGTGCCTTGAAAGGCACGCTCGGCTCACGCACACGCTGAACGTGTCCCCCGACTGGTGCGTCTTTCAGGACGCGCGAAGGCCGAGCAGGTCCTCCAGGACCCGACTGCCCCGGTTCGACCGCCGGCCTGTCTGGCGCGGGCCGGGTTGGTGTGTTACATGGGGGTATGCCCATCCAGCAGCGGCCCGCACGAGCGGCGGCCCGCGCAAGCGGCACGGCGCAGGTGGTGTTCCTGCGCGGCGTGAACGTCGGCGGCCATCGGGTGTTCCGGCCGTCCACCCTCCCCGCGCAGCTGCCCGAGCTCGGGCTCGTCAACATCGGCGCCGCCGGGACGTTCGTCGTGCGGCGGCGCACCAGCCAGGCGGCGCTGCGCCGCGCGCTCGCGCGCTGCCTCCCCTTCACCGCCGAGATCGTCGTCTGCACGGCAGCGCAGATCCGGGCCCTGCTGGCCTCGGACATCTTCGCCGGTCAGCCGGCGGGTCCCGACGTGACGCGCTTCGTGAGCGTGCTCTCCCGGCCTCCCGAGGTGCTTCCGCTCCTCCCGATGGAGTTCCGCGACGGGCGCCGCTGGCTGGTCAAGCTCGTCGGGATGGTGGACTGCTTCGTCGCGGGCGTCTATCGGCGGCACATGAAGACCATCGGCTACCTCGGCCGCATCGACTCGGTGTTCGATGCGCCGGTCACGACGCGGAACTGGAACACCTTCATCCGCATCGTCGAGGTGCTTGAGGCGTCGAGCGGGCACGACAGCTCGACCGGCTGACGCGCACGCAGGAGCGCGCGCGTGTGGCCGTGCGTCGTCTCGAGACGCGCGACACGCCGAGCGGGACCTTCAGGCCCCGACTGCCCCGTCCTCTCCAACGCGGCTCTTCCGCCACCGCCCCGGCGCACGTCCGGTCCAGCGGCGAAATGCACGGTTGAACGCCGTCTGGTCGTTGAAGCCGAGCATGAAGGCGACCTCCAAGATGGACACTCGCCGGTCGGCCAGATACTCGGTGGCGAGTTGCGCACGCACCCGGTCCACCTGCGCACGGAACGTGGTGCCGTGTGCGGCGAGCCGCCGCTGGAGCGTGCGCACGCTGACGTGGAGCGCGCGGGCCACGTCCTCCGCGGCGGCTCCCTCCGGCAGTGCCGCGGCGATGGCCCGCTGCACCTCGGCCGCCAGGCCGGGTGCCGCGCGCGGGAGCCGGTGCGCCAGGATGCGGGCGTGCTCCTCCAGCAGCCGCACCAGCGCCGCATCGGCCGTCTCGAACGCGGACTCCCACTCGATGCGACTGAAGCACAGTCGGTCGGCCGGTGCGCCGAAGCGTACGGGAGCTGCGAACACCTCGGCGTAGCGTGCGGCCGCGGCGGGCATCGGCTGGCGCAGCTCCACCCGCTCCACCCTGAGGCCGGGCCGGATCCGCATCCGGATGCGCGTGACCAGGGCCGCAAAGACATAGTCCACGTACAACGGCGGAACCGGTGCGCCGTCGGCCATCGTCAGGCGCAGGCCGTACCCCGCCCCCTCGCCGGCACCGTCCGACTCGATGGTGAGCGAAACGGTGTCGGCGATCAGGCCGAAGAAGTGCGTGAAGCGGCGGATGCCGTCCCCCACCGTGGCGGAGGCCGCCACGACGAAGTCAATGACGCGGTAGGCGCCGAAGGGGAGGCTGGTCGGCGCCGCGAGCTGCAGCGTCGGGTCGCCGGTCCGCTCGCGCAGGCGGTCCCAGAGCGTGAGGACCGCCGGGGCCGGGATGCGGGCGTCGGGGTCCTCCAGCCCCTCCCGCGTGAGCCCCACCGCTGCCAGCAGATCGGCGGTGCGCACGCCCC
>CAYLJK010000161.1:0-6143 GCA_964383975.1 uncultured Gemmatimonadales bacterium
GCTCCGGGCGGGGACGCCTGGATCCGGGAGCACCTGCTCCGGCGGCTCCGGCTCCCGCGGCGACGGACTCGGCGGCCATGACCGACACGGCCAAGGCGATGGCTGACACCGCCAAGAAGGCGATGTAAGCCGGCTGCACCGACAGCGCACGACGGCCCGGGCTGCGCGCCCGGGCCGTCGTGTTTTCATGACCCCGCTCGCGCGCGGCGGATGTGGGCCGCGGTCTGCCGCACCGCGTCCTCGGCCGCGACCACCGGGTGCCAGCCCAGTTCCCGCTCGGCGCGCGCAGAGACGTACGGGTTCGGGTTCGCGAGGAACTGGACGGCTGTCTTGAGGAGCGTCATGGGCGCGCTCGGCCGGCCAAGGCGCCGCAGCGTGTCACCGGCGATCGCCAGCGACCACGCCATGCGGCAGGGAACCCGCACGAACCGCAGCCGCACGCCAAGCCCCTCGGCGAAGCTGGCGAGGAAGCCGCGCTGCGTGAGGTCCCCGTCGTTCGCGACGTTGAAGGCGCCGGTCACGGCGGGACGGTCGAGAGCGGCGACGATCGCGGCCGCGACGTTGCCGGCGTAGACGGCCGCGAGCGGGTTGTCGCCCGCGCCGATGAGCGGCGCGAAGCCCGCGCGCATCCAGCGGGCGACGCGGTTCGTGAAGGCGCGGTCCCACTCGCCGTAGATCACGCACGGCCGCACCGCCACCGCGCGCAGGCCGGTCGCCTCGGCGGTGTGCCACAGGGCGAGTTCCGCCTCGCGCTTCGAGCGGGCGTAGTAGTCGCCGGGGAAGATCGGGCGGTCCAAGCCGAAGTCCTCGGCCACGCTCCCGCGGCCGCCGTCGTAGGTGGTGCGGCGGCCGTACACCGCGACCGACGAGACGTGAACAAGGCGCCGGTCCGCCGCGGCGCAGCGGCGCGCGAGGGCGGCGGTCGGCGCGACGTTGACGTCGTGGTAGCGCGCCCAGCCCGCGCGCGTGAGGATCACGCCCGCGGCGTGCACCGTCGCGTCGCAGGCCTCCACGCCGCGCCGCAGCGCGGCATCGTCCCGCACGTCGCCGAGGAGGACGTCTGCGCCGGCTTCGGCAAGGATGGCCGCCGCGTGGTCGCTGCGGGCGAGGGCGAGGACGCCGTCGCCCCGGGAGCGGAGCGCCGCCAGCACGTGGCGGCCCACCAGTCCCGTCGCGCCGGTGAGGAAGACCCTCACGCCGCGTCGGGCCAGCGGCCGAGCCGGACGATGGCGCCCCGGCCGTCCGGCATGGTGAGCCGCGCGCCGTCCTCGATATCGCGGTGCAGAACGCCCAGGGCCGTCCACGCCTGCGCCCCGTCGTCCCAGGCCGCACTGGTGAGGCGGCCCACGGTCCTGCGGTCCAGGGCCAGATCGAGCGGAAGGGCGACCGGTGCGTCCTCGAGGACGAGCCCGGCGAGCCGCCGGTTCGGGTGGCCGCGGAAGTGCACGCGCGCCACCGTCTCCTGGCCGAGGTAGCAGCCCTTCGTGTAGGAGATGGCGCCGAGCTCCTCGTAGCGGACCTCTTGGGGCAGGGTGCGGTCGTCCACTTCCGCGCCGAGGCGCGGCACGCCGCCGGCGATCCGGGCCGACTCGATCAGCGCGTCGGAGGCGGGATGCGCGCCGTCGGCGCGCAGGTCGGCGAGCAGGGTCTCGAGCCGCGTGCGCGGCACGAGCAGCTCGAAGCCGCTGAGCCCGCGCGCGCGGCTGGGAGCGAGGATCACGTCCTCCCCGGCGTAGCCGACAAGGACCGCCTCGTGTGCCGGCGCGGTCCCGAGCACGCGTCCCAGCACCGATCCCGCCTGAGGGCCGTACACGCCGAGCGCCGCGGTCGTCGGCGTGACGTCCTCAGCGCGGCAGAGTCGCGGCGGGAGCGACCGCGCGAGGAGGTCCCGCAGGGCCGCCGCGCCGGCCGCCGGGGCCTCCACGAGGATGGCCGACGGCAACCGCGTCACCCACAGCGGCGTGACGATCATCCCCTTGGCGGTCAGCAGGGCCCCGAAGAGGTGCGTGCGGTCCCCGGGCTTCTCCACGTCGCAGGTGACGAGCCCCTGGAGGCACGCCACCCGTCCCTGGCCGGTGAGCCGGAAGACCGTGGCGTCATCCCGGTGGTGCATGACCGCGCCGTCCGCGAGCGCGAGACGCTCCGCGGGGCCGACCGCCTGCGGCGGGACGAGCGGGACGGGCAGCTCAGCCATCCGGCACCTCGACCGGACGCCAGAGCGCGTCGAGGTCCGCCGGCGTGCGGCCCACGAACGACTCCCAGACCGCATCGGCCGCGGCCAGGACTTCGCGCGCGTGGGACGTGGTGAGCGCCACGCAGCCGGCGCCGATGGCACGGCCGGCCGCAAGGCCTGGGAGCGAGTCCTCGATGACCACCGCCCGCCACCGCCCGCCCGACCGGCGACGTGCGAGTGCGGACAGCGCGAGCCGGAAGCCGGCGGGGTCGGGCTTGGTCGCATGGACCTCGTCGGCCGTGACGACCACGGCGACCACGTCGGCGATGCCGGCCTGTGCGAGGCCGGTCTCGACCTCGGGTCGGATGGCGCCGCTCACCACCGCGACCGCGGCGTGCGTCGCCGCGGCGCGGACAAACGCCGCGACGCCGGGGACGACGACCAGCTCCCGCGCGGCGCGCGCGGCGTAGCGCTCTGCCTTCCGGGCGACCAGCCGCTGCACGGCGGCCGGCTCCCACGGCCGGCCGGCGCGCCGAAACGCCTCGCGGAACGCGGCGCGGTCGTCGAGGCCGAGGTAGTCGCGGTCGTACTCCGCTTCGGGCAGCGCGATCCCGTCCTCGCCGAGCACCTCTGCGAAGGCGGCGTAGTGCAGCCGCTCGTCGTCCACCACGACGCCGTTGTAGTCCAGGAGCAACGCGTCCATCAGCCGAACCGCGCCGCGAGCCAGTCGGCGAGCAGCGGCCACACGGTCTCGCGCGCCGGCCGGGACGCGAGGAGGCGGTCGTGG
The DNA here is from genome assembly GCA_964383975.1 of uncultured Gemmatimonadales bacterium. GTDB lineage: Bacteria > Gemmatimonadota > Gemmatimonadetes > Gemmatimonadales > JACORV01 > DASXPG01. The sequence continues at coordinate 2,961 of CAYLJK010000161.1, forward strand.
GTGAAGTCCTCGCCGAAGCCCTGCGCGCGCCCGCACACCTGCAAGGTGCGGTCCGCGGCACCGACGGCGGCGAGCAGGTCCGCGCACCGGCCGGGCGGTGCGATCAGCCAGTCCCCGGCCCCGGCGAGCGCGAGCGTCGGGCAGCGGATGGTCGCGCAGTTCGCGAAGTAATCGGTGCCGTCCTCGCCCTCCCAGCGGCCGCGCAGGTTCCAGCGCAGCCACTGCCGCATGATGCCGGCGTGCTCGTCCTCGGGGCCGATGCCGATCCAGCGCGCCGGGAAGCGACCCATGATGCGCGTCACGCCGAGCCCGGCCAGGACCAGGGGGACCTGGAGCAGGTGCATGCCGGTCGGTGCCGGCGCCCCCGCCGTCACCAGGCCCGCGATACGGTCGGAAAACGCCGCGCCCAGCCCGGCGTACGCGACGCCCGTGATCCCTCCCGCGCTGTGGCCGATCCACACCAGGTGGTCCCGTCCGGTCTCGCGCAGGACACCGAGGATGAGCGCCGGCGCGTCGCGGCGGATCCAGTCCTCGAAGTGCCAGGCGTTGCGGCGGCCGGCCGCGCCGGAGCGGCCGTGCCCCCGCAGCTCGGCGACCCACACATCCCAGCCGCGGGCCGCGAGCGCGTGCGCGAGGCCCCGCTCGCGGGCACCGAGGAAGAACCAGCGGTTGGAGAAGGTGCCATGGACCAGGAGCAGCGGCGGCGCGAGCTGGCGCGGGGCGGACGCCGCCGCGCGGTAGAGCGCGAGCGTCACACCGTCGTCGGCGGTGACGAGGGCCGCCGGGCCGTCTAGCGCCGCGACCATCCGGGCAGCTTCGCGAAGGGGCGCACCGTCGCGGGAATGTACGCGGCGCCACGGGCGCGACAAATGGCGCGCGCCAGCCCTGAAACACGCGGGGCGCCCCCTCCGGAGCGCCCCGGTGTCGCGTCGGTAGCGGGACGTCAGGCCGCCGACCAGAACTGCAGCAGCGCCGCACCCTCCGGGCAGTCCCGCAGCTTCTCGAAGGCGCGCTCCCGGATCTGGCGGATGCGCTCGCGGGTCACACCCATGAGCGCTCCGATCTTCTCGAGCGTCATCGCCTCCGACCCCTGCTCCAGGCCGTAGTACAGCGCGAGGATCTTCCGTTCCCGCGGCGTGAGGTACTTCTGGAAGATGCGGTCGATGAAGTCCCGCATCAGCCGGCCGTCGGTGTGCTCCTCGATCTCGCTCCCCTCGACGCCCGCGAACCGCTCGCCGAGCGTCGCGGCGTCACGGTCGGTCCGATCCACCGGCGCGTCGAGCGAGATCTCGGTGGAGGTCATCCGCCGCGCGGTGCGCACGTTCTCCGGCGTGTCGCCGAGCGCCCTCGCGATCTCGGCATCCGTGGGCTCACGCCCCAACTCCTGGGCCAGCACCATCTCGGTGCGCGACATCCGGATGAGATGCGCGTTCTGGTTGAGCGGGATGCGCACGCTGCGCGTCTGCTCGGCGAGGGCCTTGAGGACCGCCTGGCGTACCCACCACACGGCGTAACTGATGAACTTCACGCCCTGGTCGGGATCGAACTTCCGCACCGCCTTCAGGAGGCCCTCGTTCCCGATCGCCACCAGCTCCGACAGGTCCAGCCCGTGACCCTGGTACTTCTTCACGTAGCTGATGACGAAGCGCAGGTTCGCCGTCACCAGCCGCTCGGCCGCCACCGCATCGCCCTTCTGGGCCAGCCGGGCCAGCCGCCGCTCCTCGTTCACGTCGGTGATCAGCGGCAGCTTCTGGATGTCCTGGAGGTACTGGTCGAAGGATCCGGATGCGGCCTGTCGGAAGAATGCCTTGCTCTTGGCGCCGTTCGTCCGCCGCATGCGAGGTCCTCTGTTCGTCAAAGAGTGATCCAGCCGATGTACCGACAGTGTGACCGGCAAGACGGCGCCATAGTGGGAACCGACCTCAGGGCTGTCAAGTGGAAAACGTTTTCCACATCACTAAGTTGTTTCACTACGGATGCTTGGGTGACGGGAGTCACATTCCCTCATCGTAATTATACGCTAGACTGGTGCTAAGTTATTGCTGTTGCTCATGTTAGCTCGCCATTGGTGGGGGGGCTGGAACCGGGGCGGGGCGGAGCGTCAGCGGCTGGCCTCGATTGCGGCGCGGATGACCTCCGCCTCCGCGACGTGCGTCCAGGAGCCGTCGGCACCGGACGCGGCCACGCCAATCGTCTGAGGCAGCACGAGGCGCGTTTTGCCGGCGCGCGTCTTCTTGTCGCCGACCATCACCTCGAGCAGGTCGTCGGTGGCGAGGTCCTCGGGGACGGTGACGGGAAGGCGGCAGCGCGTCAGGGTGGCGACGATGGTCGCGTGCAGGCCTCGTGGAGCGATGCCCATCGCCTCCGCGATGCGGCTCTCCACGGCCATGCCGATGGCGACGCTCTCGCCGTGCAGCAGGCCGAAGCCGCTCAGCGCCTCGACCGCGTGGCCGACGGTATGGCCGAAGTTCAGGACGGCGCGGCGGCCGGCCTCGCGCGGGTCCTCGGCCACGACCGCCGCCTTCAGCTCGACGCTGCGGCGCACGATCGGCTCCAGCGCGACGGGATCGCGTGAGAGCAGGGGCGCCGGGTCGGCGACGGCGGCGAAGTGCTCGGCGTCGAGGACGACGCCGTGCTTCACGACCTCCGCGAGGCCGGAGGCGACCTGCGGTTTGGGGAGCGTGGCGAGGAGGTCCACGTCGGCCACCACGGCCCGCGGCGGGTGGAACGCGCCCACCAGGTTCTTCCCGGCCGGGACGTCCACGCCCGTCTTGCCGCCGACTGACGCGTCCACCATGGCGAGGAGGGACGTCGGCACCTGGACGACGGGGATGCCGCGCAGGTAGGTCGCGGCCACGAAGCCGCCGAGGTCGCCCGCGACGCCGCCTCCGAACGCGATCACCGCACCGTCGCGCCCGAGCCGCGACGCGAGGAGCTGGTCGGTGAGCGCCGCCCACTGCTCGCGGGTCTTGTTCCACTCGCCGGCGGGGAAGGTGACGAGAAACGCGTCGTGGGGACCGAGCGCAGCCATCAGCGCCGCGCCGTGCAGCTCCGCGACGTGCGCATCCGCGATCACCGCGTAGCGATGGGCCGGGCAGGCAGCGTGGAGCACCTCGGCCAGCCCCGCCAGCGCACCGCGCCCGACGAGGACATCGTAGCCGCCGGCGGTGATGCGGGCAGCGG
>CAYLJK010000162.1:0-6138 GCA_964383975.1 uncultured Gemmatimonadales bacterium
CCTCCCCTGCCTCGCTCACCGTCGCCACGTTCGGGGCGGCGCTTGTCCACTGCGCCGTGCGCTGTGGCAGCTCCCGGCCGGACGCATCCCGCTGCACGGCGGAGAGCGTACGGTTCGTTCCCACCTGCACGGTGGCGCTCTCGGGCGAGATCAGCACCGCGCTTGCGGGGGCACCCAGAATGCCGATGACCGACGTCTCGTTGATGGAAGCGCTGACAATCCCCCCGACGGAGTCAACCGCAGACACCAGCAGGGGTGACCACGTCGAGTCCGCGGCCACGGCGTAGAGCCCGAGCTCACTTGCAAGGACGCCGGAAGGCAGCGCGGAACCGCTGTATCTGACCCTCACCTCGACTGGAACGCTGAAGGTGATGGCGGGATGCAGCTGGTACACCGTCCCCGGAACGACCGTCGCCGCTGCCGGCCCGGTCGTTGCCGTCGCCGTGATGCTGACGTTCTGCGACACCGCGTTAGGCGGCGCGACGATCACCAGAGCACCGCTTGCCAGGGTCACGGTCCCGCCGTCAGGGGTCAGATTGAACACGGGCGTGGATTCGAACGGCGGAGCGCCGCAGGCCACGGCGACGAGAACCACCGCCGCCACCATCGTCCGCGATTGTGGCCGACCCATACACACCTCTCAGAGACAGAGAAGACACCGTCCTCCGCTCGGGCGGCTGGCGGTGCCGTCGTTCCCGACTCCAATTGCTGACCTGCTAATGTGTGGCAGAACCCCGTGCGCCCGCAAGACTTACATGTGATCCCGGTCACACACGACCGCCCCTGACCCGCCCCTTGATCCCCTCCGCGCCCGTCACGATCTGCACCAGACGATGACGGGGCTCCTCCCACGAGAACCGCGGCATGGCGCCGGGATTCCCGCGCAACGACCATGCCGCCCCCGGCCCCGACAGATACCCCGGAAGCGCCGTGACCGCCCCCTTGAGACCCAGCCCCGCCAGCAGCCCCTCCTCCCGACCGCTCCACGACCACGCCATCCCATAGGGCCAGCAAAACACCGGCACCGCCGCCCCGGCCCGGCTCCGCACCGCGTCCCACGACTCCTGCATCTCCCGTCTCGCCCTGGTCTCGTCCTCCGCCGCGAGGGCCGGATGGGTTACCGTGTGCGGCCCGAACGAGACCCCGGCCGCCTCCAGGCGCGGCACCGCCTCCCAGCCGATCGGCGCGAACCGCGCCGGCGGCCGCGCCGGGAGTTCCACGTCCAACTGCCGCAACACCTGGGCCAGCCGCTCCTCCCGGTCCCGCTCCGGCAGTCGCTTCAGCATCTCGACGAGCCGGTGTTCGAAGCCACTCCGCGCGGGGCCGGCGCCGAGCCGGTGGCGGCTCACCCCGTCCAGCTCCACATCGAGATCCTTCACCCGGGTGCGCTCGAGCGCCAGGTGCAATCGGTCCCACCAGAACCAGAACGCCCCGTCCACGAAGCCCGTGGTCACGAACAGCGTGACCGGCACGTCGAACTCCGCGAACACCGGCGCGCCCACTCTGGCGAAGTCGGCGTATCCGTCGTCCACCGTGAAGACCACCGCGCGGCCGAGGGGACGCCCCGCCTCGAGGTCCGCCACCACGTCCGCCAGCGCGCGCACCGGGATGCCCAGCCGCCGCAGCAGCGCGAGCGCCTCCCGCAGCACGCCCGGATCGTGCCCCTCCACCCCCAGCTCCGGATCCGCGAACCGGTGCAGCATGAACACCGTCACCGGCGGCGCCCAAACCCGCTCCACGACCGAGAGCACCAGCCGCCCTGCCGCGCGCGCCAGGCTCACGACGAGCGCCCTGGACTCACGCCCGTGCTCTCGCGGCGGCGCGGCGGACACGCCGGACCACGCCAAGCGCCACCGCCGCCACCCCACGCACGACGGCGATGCCGAATCGCAGCAACAGGAACAGCCCCGGCAGCGGGTCGCGCCACGTCAGGTGCGCGAAGGAGAGCGGCGGCCGGTACGACGTCAGCCACGCTCCGACGGTCAGCTCGCCCCCGCGGATGTAGTCCAGCGCCGCGACGACGTCCCGGTACTCGTCCACCCAGCGCAGCCCATCGCGCTGCCGCGGCTGCGGCGGCACCACCAAGCCGAGCACTTCCCGATACCACACGAGCGGGATGTTGACCCCGGCGGCGACACCCGCGTAGTGCGGGTACCAGGTGCGCCCCGCCGTCACCTCCATCGCCTTGAGCTTCCCGTCACGCCGATCCCGCTTGAACTCCAGCGACGAGTACCCGTACACGCCGACGCCCTGGAGGAACCGCACCGACTGCGCGTACGACTCCTCGTTCCAGCGCACCTCGGCCATGGACGAGGTGCCGAAGTGCACCGGCAGCTGCCGCACCTTGTGCCCCGTCCAACCCGCGAGCACCCGCAGCTCGCGGTCCAGGTAGAAGTGGGTGAACTCCAGCTCCGAGTCCGGCCCCGGGACGATCTCCTGCACGACGAGCCGGTCGGACGTCTCGAGCGCCTCACCGTACTGCGCCAGCAAGCTCGCCTCGTCCGCGGCCACCAGTCCCTTGCGCACCCCGAAGCGAGTGTCCCACGCGCCGTCGCGGTTGTACGGCTTGATGACCACCGGGTAGAGCAACCGTCCCGCCGCGGCCGCCAGCTCCTCGGCTCCCAGGCCGCACAGGGTCGCCGGCGTGCTCACCCCGTGCTCCGCCGCCATCTCGGCGAACGCGATCTTGTCGAACAGCCGGTCGAAGAGGCCTTCGCGGGCGATGGCGAAGCGGTAGTGGCGGGAGAGTGCCTCGCGGTTTCGGCTCACGGTCAGCACCTCGAAGTCGCCGGCCGGCATCAGCACCCCCGGGCCGTCAAGCCCGGGGCCCAGGTGCAGCAGCACGTCCATCAGCTCGTCGTCGTCCACGAGCCAGGCCTTCCGCGCCAGGCGCGTCCGCGTGGACATCCAGCGGTGCACGTCGTGAATGGACTTCGCCCGGCGCCCGACGGCGATCACCGGCACCCCGGCCCGCGCCAGCGCCCGCACGGTCCCCAGCCCGTTCGGGTTGAGGCCCAGCACCACTGCCGGGCTCACGTACCGCTCACTCACGCTTCGCCTCCGCTCCGCTCACCCTGACCCGCTTGCGCGCGGCGCAGGATTTCGCGGACCCCCTCCTCCGAACCCCGCTGCTCCAGGAGCACCGAGAGCAGCATCTCCAGACTCGCCACCGACCAGAGGAGCTGGTGGTCGGCGGCGAGCGTGAGGCCCCGCAGCGCCGCGCGGTCCAGGTACGGCTCCAGATGCGCGCCCGTACGCAGGGCCAGCCGCAGCCACGGGCGCAGCGGACCCTCCAGCCACCTCGAGGCCGGCGTCGGGAACCCCAGCTTCGGCGCCAGGATCACTTCGCGCGGCAGGTGTCGGCAGGCGACGTCCTTGAGGACCGGCTTGGACATGCCCCCGCGCCACTTCATCGCCGTCGGCAGCCGGCGAGCCAGCTCCCACACGACGGGCGTCAGGAACGGGCCGCGCACCATGACCCCGACCCGGCTCGCCAGCCGGTCCACCATGTCGAGGTGGCTGCGGTTCTCCGCCATCAGCACGGTGACCTGCCGACCCTCGGCCCACCCGACACCCAGCGCCTCCGTGGCCCGTATGACCTCGTCCGCCAGCGGTGGGAGGTCCTCCATGACCGGCACCGCCGCGCGGTAGTCGGAGACCTGGGAGACGAGGTCCATCCGGAGCATGCACTCGTACGTGGACCACCGCACCAGACGCGAGGCCCGACCCAGGAAGCCGCGCCGGCGGTTCCGCAGGGCCGCCTCCGCGGCGGCCCGGACCACGCGCGGCAGGGCCTCCACGAGGCGCCGCTTCCGCTGGTACCGGGCCAGCCACAGGACCAGGCCGGACCCGAAGATCGTGTCCGCCGCCTCACCGTACAGCAGCGTGCCGACGTCCTCGGCCGCGCGATCAATGAGCCGGTGCAGGACGAAGGCGTGGAAGTGGCGGATGGGCTGGTCGAAGCGCGACGCCACCACCTCCGCCGAGGCGGCGATGTCCGCGTCGGTGACGTCCACCACGACGTGGGGAATGCCGACGTGGGCGGCGACAGCCCGCGCCCGCTCCAATTCCTCGTTGGGGTGGCCGACGAAACGCACACTGTAGGCCACGCAGTCGAGTCCCTCCCGTGCCGCAAGCACAGTCAGCAGCGAGGAGTCCACACCCCCGCTCAGCAGCACGCCCACCCGCCCGCCGCCCCGCGTCAGCGTCCGGATGGCGCTCCGGATCCGCTCCTCCGCCTCGTCCGCCCACGCCTCGGGCCGGCCGCGGTCGGCCTCGGGCCGCATCGCCGGTCTCCAATACTCCCGGACCGCCACCTCGGCGTCGGCGCGCAGCGTCGCGGTATGGGCCGGCCGCAGCTGCGACACGCCCGCCACCGCCGTCGCCGTGCCGACGGTCCACTGGTAGGCGATGAGTTCCGAGAGCGTGCCGCTGTCGAAGCGCGGCTCGTCCAGAAGCGGCACCAGGGCGTGCGGCTCCGAGGCGAACGCCCACCCGTCCCGGAGCCGGGCGTAAAAGAGCGGACGGAAGCCGTACCAGTCGCGGTGCAGCACCACCGCGCCGTCCTCGCGCCCGAGGAACGCCAGGGCGAACTCCCCCTCCAGCTCGTCCAGGACCGTGAGGCCCTTCGCCTGGACCAGCCGCAAGACCGCCTCGGCCGGCCCACCCGACGGCGGCATGTCCACGCCGTGACGGCGCAGCACGTCGGCGAGGTTGTCCACGGCCCCGTCCAGGCCCACGGCCCCCGATGCGTCCTCGGCGTGCGCGGTTCCGCGCGGCCCTCCGACCATCAGGATCGAGTCCCCGGCTGTGGTGGCGACCACCGGGTTCCCACGGGTGCGCGGACTCACGGCCACGGCCTCGCGGAGGCGCGCCACAGGGGGCCCGGCGTCCGCGCGTTGCGCCATCACAAGTCCCGCCAGGAACGTCACGCTGCCTCCACCCGTCGCAGGATCTCCCTGACGCCCGCCTCGCTCCCCCGCTGTTCCAGCAGCACCGACAGCAGCATCTCCAAGCTCGCCACCGACCAGATCAGCTCGTGGTCACCCTCGAGGGTGAGGGCGGCCAGCGCCGCGCGGTCGAGATACGGCTCCAGGTGCGCCCCGGGGCGCATCGCCAGCCGCAGCCAGGGACGCAGCGGTCCCTCCAGCCAGTGCAGCTTCGGTGTCGGGAAGCCGAGCTTGGGCGCCAGGGCCAGCTCCCGCGGCAGGAAGCGGCACGCGAGGTCCTTCAGGATCGGCTTGGTCATGTCGCCCCGCGTCTTGAGCGCGGTCGGCAGCCGGCCCGCCAGCTCCAGGACGCCCGGCGTGAGGAACGGCGCTCGCACCCTGAGCCCGTACGGACTGGCCAGGCGGTCCACCATGTCGAGATGGCTGCGGTTCTCAGCGAGCAGCACGCAGAGCTGACGTCGTTCGATCCAGCCGAGCAGCTGCTGGTCCATGATCGCCAGGATCTCCCGCCCCACCGCCGGATCTTCCTCCACACCCCGCACCACCGCCGTGAAGTCCGACTCCACGGACACCAGGTCCATCCGGACCAGGCAGTCCTCCAGGGACCAGCGCACGACCCGCGATGCCCGGCCCGTCAGGCCACGGCGGCGGCCACGCAGCAGCGCGCCCATGGCACTCCGGAAGAACCGCGGCAGGGCCTCGACCACGCGCCGCTTGCGGGCGAAGCGGGTCAGCCAGCCGATGGAGCTGGAGCCGAACAGCACGTCCGCGGCTTCGCCGTACACCACCAAGTCCGTATCCCGCGCCGCACGCGCGATCAGGCGCTGCATCACGAACGCGTGGTAGTGCATGATGGGCTGGTCGAACCGCGCGGCCACAACCTCGGCCGCCGCCGCCACGTCCGCATCCGTCACGTCCACGACCTCGTGGCGGATGCCGAGATGGCCGGCGACCAAGCGGGCGCGCTCCAGCTCAGGGTCCGGCTGACCGACCAGCCTCGCGCTGAGGCCGACGCACTCCAGGGCCTCGCTGGCCGCGATCGCGCACAGCAGCGACGAGTCCACGCCGCCGCTCAGCAGGACCCACACCTGGCGCCGCTCACCCGCCACGCGGCGAACCGCCCCGCGCAGGCGCTGCTCGGCGGCGTCCGCCCACCGCTGCGGGTCGCCGCCGTCCGGTTCCGGGCGCA
>CAYLJK010000163.1:0-6137 GCA_964383975.1 uncultured Gemmatimonadales bacterium
CCTACCCCGACACCCTCGTCGGCACCGACTCGCACACCACGATGGTGAACGGCCTCGGGGTGCTCGGCTGGGGCGTCGGGGGGATCGAGGCGGAGGCCGCGATGCTCGGCCAGCCGCTGAGCATGCTCATCCCGCAGGTGGTGGGCTTCCGGCTCACCGGCGCGCTCGCCGAGGGAGCGACGGCGACCGACCTCGTGCTGACGGTCACGGAGATGCTGCGGAAGAAGGGGGTGGTCGGGAAGTTCGTCGAGTTCTACGGCCCCGGAGTGGGCGCGCTGCCGCTTGCCGACCGCGCCACCATCGCCAACATGGCGCCGGAGTACGGGGCGACCTGCGGGATCTTCCCCGTGGACGACGAGACGCTGCGCTATCTGCGCTTCACCGGCCGACCGGGGTGGCGGGTCCAGCTGGTCGAGGCGTACATGAAGGAGCAGGGGCTCTTCCACACGCCAGGCGCGCCGGAGCCGGTCTTCAGCGACACGCTGGAGTTGGACCTCGGCGCGGTGGAGCCGAGCGTGGCGGGGCCGAGGCGGCCGCAAGACCGCGTGGGGCTCAAGGGGGCGAAGCGCTCATTCCTCGAGGCGCTCCCCTCGCTCCTCCCTCCCGGAGCGCCGCCGCCCGACCTCGCGGCGTCCGCCGGGGGGAAGCTGCGGCACGGCTCGGTCGTGATCGCGGCCATCACGAGCTGCACCAACACGTCCAACCCCTCGGTGCTCGTGGCCGCGGGGCTGCTGGCGAAGAAGGCGGTGGAGCGCGGGCTCGCCACGAAGCCGTGGGTGAAGACGTCGCTGGCGCCGGGCTCGAAGGTCGTCACCGAGTACCTCACCCAGGCCGGGCTGATGCCGTACCTGGAGGAGCTGCGGTTCCACCTCGTGGGCTATGGCTGCACGACCTGCATCGGCAACAGCGGGCCGCTCCCCGAGCATGTGTCGGCGGAGATCCGCGACGGACAGTTGGTGGTGGCGAGCGTCCTCTCGGGGAACCGCAACTTCGAGGGCCGGGTGCAGCAGGAGGTGCGGGCCAACTACCTGATGAGTCCGCCGCTGGTCGTCGCGTACGCCCTGGCGGGACGGATGGACCTCGACCTCACCACCGAGCCGCTCGGCACCGGCAAGGACGGCGCGCCGGTGTACCTGCGCGACATCTGGCCGACGGCACGGGAGGTGGCGGACGTCGTCGGCCGTTCGGTCCGCGCCGAGATGTTCACCAGGATCTACGCCGACGTGTTCGAGGGGGACGCGCGCTGGAAGGCGCTTCCGGTCCCCGCCGGGGATCGCTACGCCTGGGACGCGGCGTCCACGTACGTCAAGCGCGCGCCGTACTTCGACGGCCTGCCGCGGGAGCCGGGTCCGATCAGGGACATCGCGGGCGCGCGCGTCCTGGCGTGGCTCGGCGACTCCATCACCACGGACCACATCTCCCCGGCCGGCTCCATCCGGAAGGACAGTCCAGCGGGGACGTACCTGATGGGCCGCGGGGTGGGGCCGAAGGACTTCAACCAGTACGGGGCGCGGCGCGGCCACGACGAGGTGATGACGCGCGGGACGTTCGCCAACGTGCGCATCCGCAACCGGCTCGCCCCGGGCACGGAGGGCGGGGTGACGCGCCACCTGCCCTCGGGCGAGGTGCTCAGCATCTTCGACGCGGCGATGCGCTACCGAGCCGCCGGGACGCCGCTGGTCGTGCTGGCGGGGAAGGAGTACGGCTCGGGCAGCTCCCGCGACTGGGCGGCGAAGGGGCCACGGCTCCAGGGCGTGCGCGTCGTGATCGCCGAGAGCTACGAGCGGATCCATCGCAGCAACCTGGTGGGGATGGGTATTCTCCCCCTCCAGTTCCGGCCCGGGGAGTCCGCGGAGTCGCTGGGGCTGACCGGTGAGGAGGTCTTCGCCGTCGCCCGCATCGCCGCTGCGCTCGCGGGCCCGCGCGAGGTGAGCGTCACGGCCGCCGGGCCGTCGGGCGAGCGCCGCTTCACGGCGCTCGCCCGCATCGACACGCCGAAGGAGGTGGAGTACTACCGCCACGGCGGGATCCTGGAATACGTGCTGCGCCAGCTCGCGGGGGTTCCATGAAGACGGTCGTTCTGCTCCGCCACGGCGAGAGCGTGTGGAACAAGGAGAACCGGTTCACCGGGTGGACCGACGTCGGGCTCTCCGAGAAGGGCGTCGAGGAGGCGCACGTGGGCGCGCGCGCGCTGCGCGAGGCGGGGTTCACCTTCGACGTGGCGTACACGTCGGTCCTCAAGCGGGCCATCAAGACGCTCTGGATCGTGCTCGAGGACATGGACCTGATGTGGATCCCCGTCCACCGTTCGTGGCGGCTCAACGAGCGCCACTACGGCGCGCTCCAGGGGCTCAACAAGGCCGAGATGGCGGCGCAGTTCGGGGAGGAGCAGGTGCGGCTCTGGCGGCGCAGCTACGACGTCCGGCCGCCCGCCCTCGAGCCGGGCGATGAGCGTGACCCTGCCGGCGATCCCCGCTACGGCGGCCTGTCCCGCGCGGAGCTGCCGCTCACGGAGTGCCTGAAGGACACGGTCGCGCGGTTCCTGCCGGCGTGGAACGAGGTGATCGCCCCGGCGGTGCGCAGCGGCCGGCGCGTGCTCATCGCGGCGCACGGCAACTCGCTGCGCGCGCTCGTCAAGCACCTGGACGGGATCGGTGACGCGGAGATCGTCTCGCTCAACATCCCGACCGGCGTGCCGCTGGTGTACGAGCTGACCGACGATCTGGCCCCGGTCCGCTCGTACTATCTCGGCGACCCCGAGGCGGTGGCCGCCGCGCAGGCCGCCGTGGCCGCCCAGGGGAAGGCGAGGTAGATCCCGATCGGCCCGTTCCTCCCCCGGGCCGGCCAGCATCTCCCACCGCAGGCGATTGGTGCCGATGCCGATGGGGTGCCCGGTGGAGTCCACCGCGGATGCGCGGACGGCCACCGACTCCCCCACCTCCAGCGCGAGCGTGGCCGGACCGAAGAAGCGAACGGCCGGGTACGGCCGCTGCCGCGGTTGCAGCGGACCCCCGCGAATGGGGCCATCGGGCGGCCCGCCGTGTTTGCGTCCAGTCCCCAGGCGGCGTCGCGGCGACGGCGGCGCCGGAGGCACGCGGTGGACACTCCGGAGCATCGCGATCGGACTCGCCTCCCTCCGCTCGGCGGAGGGCGGAGGCGGCGCCCGTCGCACGACGCGTCAGAGCTGCGTCAGCGCGACGACGGTGATGACGGCGATCGAGAGTAGATCCACCCAGATGCCGGCTTGGGCCATCTCCCGCACCGTGACCGCACCGGAGGCGAAGACGAGCGCGTTCGGCGGCGTGGAGACCGGAAGGAGAAAGGCCATTGAACAGCCCAGCGCGGCGACCCGCATCAGCAGCAGCGGCGGCTGGCCGAGACCGTCGGCGATGCCGCTCAGGAGGGGCATCGCCATCGCGGCGACGGCGGTGTTGCTCGTGAAGTCGGTCAGGAAGACGAAGGTGGCGGCCACGGCCGCGATCACGATGACCGTCGGCAGGCCGGCGAGGCCCGTGAGCAGGCTCCCCACCCAGCGCGACAGGCCGCTCGCCTCGAAGGCGTCGGCGAGCGCGAGCCCGCCGCCGAAGAGCAGCAGGATCCCCCACGGCACGCGGGACGCCGTCGCCCAGTCCAGCGCCGCCACGCGGGGGTGCCGCGACACGGGGACGGCGAAGAGCAGGATGCCGGCGGCGATCGCGATGCCGGCGTCGGAGATGCCCGGGAGCAGGCTTGCGAGCCCCGGCACGTGCAGGGCTCCGAGGTTCTTCGGCTCGCGGAGGACCCACCCGAGGGCCGCGCCCAGGAACACGATGAGCGTGAACCGCTCGGCGCCGCGCAGGGGGCCCAGGGTCGCGCGTTCGGTCGCGATCCGCTCGGCGAGGCCGCCGATCGCTCCGCGCGTGGGGTAGAGCAGGCGAACCAGCAGGAGCCACACGATCGGGAGCATCAGCGCGGCGATGGGAAGCCCCGTCCGCATCCACTCGCCGAACGACACCTCGGCATCGTGGAGCATCCGCGCCGCCGCCGCGTAGATGGCGTTCGGCGGCGTGCCGATCAGCGTTGCCACGCCGCCGATGGACGCGGCGTAGGCGATGCCAAGCGCGATTCCGCGACCGAGGTTCCCGGCGGACGCCGCGTCGTCCTGCGCGCGCGCGAGGCCCAGGACGGCCATCCCCATCGGGAGCATCAGCACGGCCGCCGCGGTGTTGGAGATCCACATCGAGAGGAAGGCGGTCGCGAGCATGAACGCGAGCACGACGCGCCGGGCGTCGGTCCCGACGAGGGCGAGGATGGCGAAGGCCATCCGCTTGTGGAGGTTCCAGCGCTCCATCGCCGCCGCGAGGAGGAAGCCGCCGAGGAAGAGGAAGATGACGCTGTTGCCGTAGGGCGCCGTCGCCTGCTCGATCGAACGGACGCCGAGGAGCGGGAGGACACCGATCGGCAGGAGGGCCGTCACCTCGAGCGCCACGGCGGCCGTGAGCCACCACGTGCCCATCCACACCGCCAGCGCGAGGACCCGCTGCGCGCCCGCCTCGAGGCCGGCCGGCGCGGGGAGCAGCAGCAGCAGCAGGAACAGGACGGGCCCGGCGAGCAGGCCCGCGGTGGGGAGTGGGGAGCGCCGCGGGCCGGCCGTCAACTACTCCAGGAGATGCCGCTCCCGCTGGGCGGAGCGCACGCCGAGGCCGACCCCGGCGCCGAAGATGAGGGCGGTTCCGCCCCCGACGAGCGGCAGCAGCCACGCGACGGGCGCCGCGGCGAGCGCGGCGATGCCGGCGGCGATCCACGGCGCCGGGCGGGAGTGGATGGCGTCCACGAAGCGCAGGCGGCGCTTCGTGAAGTCCTTGCTGGCGACGAAACCGCCGATGCCGGCCGCGGCGGTGGCGGCGAGACCGATGAGCTCGAACATGCTCTCACTACGATAGCGCGCGGCCGCGGGATTCGCACGGTCCGTTTGCGGGGCGGCACCCGGGACGGCACATTCGGTGCATGGGTTCGGCCATCCGGTCGCTCGCGGTCCGCTATGCCGGGGACATGCTGGCCGTCGGCGGTCTCGCGGTGCTGCTGCACGACGTGCTGTCGCATCCGCCTGCCGCCCGCGCCATGCTGCTCGCCGACGCGCTCATCGTGGTGGCCGGTCTGCTGACGCGTGCGGTCGCGTCCGTCGCCAAGCCCGAGGCTCCGCCGCTCGGGCTCGGCGTGCTGACCGCCGGGTGCCTGGCGGCGGCGGGCATCGGCGGCCGCCCGGTCCTGGGCGTGGTGGGCGGCCTCGCGGTCGCCGTGGTCGCGCCGCACCTCGTCACGCCGCGCCGCGCGGCGGCGTGGGTCGCCGTCGCCACCCTCCTCGCCGTCCCGATGGTGCTCGCCGACCCAGCGGTCGGCGCCGGGGCCGCCGCGGCGCTGGTCGCGGCCGGCATCCTGGGCATCGTTCTGGCGGTGCGGCTGCGACGCTCGGCGTCGCGCGACTTGGTCGAACTCGAGATGGCGCTCGACCTGGAACGCCACAGGGTCGCGCAGCTCACGGCGATCGTCGGACAGGAGCAAGGGAAGGAGCGCCGGCTCGAGCGGAGGGCGATGCTCCGCGGGACGCTGGCGCGGCGGCTGGGCACCATCGAGGCGGTCGCCCACGTGCTGGCGCGGGAGCTGGAGGCGGCGCTCGCGAAGCGCAGCCCGCAACCCCTGGAGGCGGCCGCGGCGCGCGGCGTGCAGTGGGCCGACCAGCTCTCGCGCATCGCGGCCGGGGGCAAGGCGCGCGAGCAGCAGACCACGCTGTCGCAGATCTGGCCGCGCGTGCAGTCGCTCGCCGCCGTGTCGGTCCTCCCCACGCACACGGTCCGCACCTCCTTCCCGGCGCTGATGCCGCCGGTGGTCGGCAGCGGCGAGGCGTGGGCCCAGGTGCTGCTCGCGCTGGTCGAGAACGCGCTCGACAGCATGCCGAACGGCGGCGTGGTGGACGTGCGGCAGGAGGTCTCCGCCCGGCCGGCGTTCGCCCGCATCAGCGTTTCCGACCACGGTCCCGGGATGACCCAGGACGAGATGGCGCGCGTGCTGCGCCTGGACCCGCTCTCGCACGGCGAGACCCTCGGGCTCGCGATGGTCATCGCCGTCGTCGAGGGGCTGGGCGGGGAGTTCACCATCGA
>CAYLJK010000164.1:0-6131 GCA_964383975.1 uncultured Gemmatimonadales bacterium
GCCGTCAAGATGCCCTGCCTGTCGGTGCGCGACGGCGCTCCGTGCATCGCCCCCACCGAGCGGACGGCGATGGATCGCAGCTATCCCATCTCCCGCCCGCTCTTCATGTACACGGCGGGTGAACCGGCCGGGCACGTCAGAGCGTACCTGGACTGGATTCTCAGCGACGAGGGCCAGTGCATTCTGATGCGAACGGGATACGCGCCGCTCCGGGCCGACCTCTCCTGTCCCTCGACAACCGCGCAGTAGGATCGCCGCCGCGCCGCGGGCGGCGCGCGCAGGGAGGACTGGTGCCGTGACCCACTACCAAGAGCGCCTGGACCGGGACCTCCAGGAGATCCGGCTCGGGGTCAAGGCCGCCGCGGATCTGGCGCAGGAGCAGGTCGGCGACGCGGTGAAGGCTCTCCTGGCCTTCGACTGGGAGGTCGCGGGCCGGGTGATCCTGCGGGACCGGATCATCAACCGGCGCACGCGGCGCCTCGACCATCTCTGCCACGGGTTCGTGATCCGGCACTTGCCCGCCGGGCGTCATCTCCGCTACATCGCGGCGGTCCTGCGGCTCGGCGTGGCGCTCGAGCGGATCGGCGACTACGCGGTCACGGTGAGCCGCCAGACGCTGCGGTGCTCCGGGCCGCCACCCGAGCACGTCGCGAGGGACATCGAGCTGCTGGCCCATCAGGCTCGGGCCTGTCTCGCCGAGGCGCTGCGGTCCTTCGAGGAGGAGAGCGCCGACCTCGCCCGCAAGGCGCTGGGCCTGACGTACAACATGGACTCCACCCACGACATCGCGTCCGAGGGCCTGGTCGCGACGGGAGAGCGCCAGAACGTCCCGATCCGCGACCTCCTCGGCTACGCGAAGACGCTCTACGTCCTTCTCCGGGTCTCGGACCAGGCGGAGAACATCGCGCAGGAGACGCTCTTCGCGGTCGCCGGGGAGACCAAGAACCCCAAGGTCTATCGGATCCTGTTCGTGGAGCGGGCCAACGATTGCAGGAGCCTCATGGCCGAGGCGTACGCCAGGAAGGTCTTCCCGGAGAGCGGCGAGTTCTCCAGTGCCGGCTGGGCGCCAGCCGAAGCGGTCCGCCCCGAGGCCATCGCCTTCCTGGAGGCGCACGGCTTCTCGCTGGAGGGCCTGCATCCCAAACGACTCCCGGAACTCATGGCGGAGCCGAAGCACTTCCACGTCGTCATCGGCCTGGACGACGAGGCGCGGGAGATGGTCGGCGCGCTGCCGTACAAGACCGTGTTCCTTCACTGGGACGTCGGGCCGTGTCCGTTCGGCGCCGGGGGCGCGCAGCGCGCCGAGGAGATCCACCGGGATATCGCCTCGCGGCTGAGCGAGTTGATGCAGATCCTGCGGGGCGAGGACGCGGTCTGACGTGTCGTCCCCTCCCGTGAGCACGCCGACCGGGCTCGTGAAGCGGGGACGGGAGGGTCGCGGCGACCTCCGGCGCCGCGACTGGGCATGGCATCAGGATCGTGCCGTGTCCGCGCTGGTGTTCGTCGGCGGGATCTCGGCCATCGTGTTCATCCTCGCGATCTTCGGGTTCATCACGAAGGAGGGGATGGGGTTCGTCGTCCACACCCTCGACGTGAAGGAGTTCTTCGGGTCGCCGGCCTGGCGGCCGACGTCCCTGCGCCGGCCCACGTACGGCGCTCTGGCCCTGATACTGGGCACCGCCTCGGTGACCGGCCTGGCCATGGCGGTCTCGGTCCCCTTTGCCCTGGGCGCCGCGATCTACATCGGCGAGTTCGCGAAGGGGCGGCTGCGGGAGAGCCTCAAGATCCTCGTCGAGCTCCTCGCCGCGATCCCGTCCGTCGTGTGGGGCTTCATCGGCCTTTCTATCATGAACGGTCTCGTGATCCGCCTGTTCCACGTTCCAGTGGGGCTCAACGTCCTGAATTCGGGCATCATCCTCGGGCTGATGGCAGCTCCGATCATGACGACCATCGCCGAGGACGCCCTTAAGGCGGTGCCGGATTCCTACCGGGAGGCTGCCGAGGCGATGGGGGCAACGCGCTGGCAGATCATCGTCAAGGTGGTGCTCCCGGCGGCGAAGAACGGGCTGCTGGGGGCGGTGCTGCTCGGCGTGGGGCGCGGCTTCGGCGAGACGATGGCCGTGCTGATGGCCAGCGGCCACGCGATCAACATCCCGACCAGCGTCTTCGACTCGGTGCGGGCGCTCACCGCCACCATCGCGGCCGAGCTCGGCGAGACCGCAAGGGGCTCCGACCACTACCGCGCCCTATTCACGCTCGGGATTCTGCTCTTCGTCGTGACGTTCGCGATCAACCTCGCCGCTGACCTGGTCGTGCGCGGCGTGAGGCGACGGAGCTAGCCGGTGTTCCGGGCGACGCCGCTGCACCGCCGCAACCAGTGGAGGGAGATGTTCTTCAGGAGCCTCTTCCTCCTGGCGACGCTCATGCTCGTCGTACCGGTGGCGCTGATCCTCGGCGTGCTGGTCGTGCGGGGTCACACCGCGATCTCCTGGGAGTTCCTCACGGCCATGCCCAGAAACGGCATGACCGCCGGAGGGATCTTCCCGCCCCTGCTCGGGACGGTGCTGCTCGTCGGGGGATCGGTCCTGGCCGCGGCGCCGTTGGGGGTGGCCGCCGCGATTTACCTGAGCGAGTACGCCCCCGACAACTGGCTGACGCGGGTCATCAACCTGGCCATCGTGAACCTCGCGGGTGTCCCGTCCATCGTGTACGCGCTCTTCGGGGTCGGCGCGTTCGTCCTCTTCTTCCGCTTCGGCACCAGTATGCTCGCGGCGTCCCTGACGCTGGCGGTCATGAATCTCCCCGTGGTCATCGTGGCGACGCGGGAGTCGTTGCAGTCGGTGCCGTGGGCCTTCCGCGAGGCGTGCTGGAGCCTGGGGGCCACACGTTGGCAGACGATCCGTCGGGTGGTGCTGCCGAACTCCTTCTCCGGTGTCCTTACGGGCGTCATCCTGACGGTGTCGCGGGCGGCGGGCGAGACCGCACCGGTCATGTTCACCGGCGCGGTGTTCTACTCGCCGTTCCTGCCCCAGGGGATCTTCGACGAGACGATGGCCATGGCGCTGCACCTTTTCGTCATCACGACCCAGGTGCCGGGGGTGCCCGAGGACCTGCCCTATGGCGTGGCGCTCGTCCTCGTCACCATCGTGCTGGCCATGAACGCCGCGTCGGTGGCTCTCCGGGTCCACCTCAGGGGGAAGAAGAAGTGGTGAGTGCGCCCGGCGACGCGGGCCTCCGGGTGGGCATCCCGGCCGTCCCGGAGCCGCCGGCAGCGGTGGCCCCCGCCCCGGTGAAGCTGGAGGTGCGGGAACTTACGCTGGGCTACCGCGACAAGACGGTCTTGCGGAACGCGAGCTTCCAGGTCCGGGAGAAGGAGATCTTCGGCATCATCGGTCCGAGCAACGGCGGGAAGACCACCTTCCTCCGGGCCCTGAACCGGATGAACGAGATGATCCCGGGCATGTGGGTGCAGGGGCGGGTGCTCTTCGATGGCGAGGACGTCACCGCCTTCGAGAACGTCTACGCGCTGCGCCGCCGGATCGGGGTGGTCTTCCCGCTCCCGGTCGGGCTGCCGCTGAGCGTCTACGACAACGTGGCGCTGGCCCCGCGCCTCGCGGGGATCAGGCGGAAGGCCGCACTGGACGGCATCGTGGAGCGGTGCCTGCGTCGCGCGGCCCTCTGGGAAGAGGTCAAGGACCGCCTCGGCACGCTGGGGTCGCTCCTGAGCGGGGGCCAGCAGCAGCGCCTCACGATCGCCCGCGCCCTGTCGCAGGATCCGGAGGTCCTGCTCCTAGACGAGTTCTCGATCGCCGTGGACCCGGTGACGACGATGCGCATCGAGGACGTGCTCAAAGAGCTGCGGCAGGAGATGACCATCGTGCTCGTCACGAACCTGGTGCAGCAGGCCCGGCGCCTCGCCCATCGCACCGCCTTCTTCCTGAACGGCGAGGTGGTCGAGGTCGGCGACACCGAGGAGTTCTTCACCGGCGAGGTCCGGGACCGGCGCACGCGAGAGTACGTGGAGGGGAAGTTTGGATAGGCCCGACGCGACGCCCGCGGCGGTGCCGCCCCCGCCCGGCCCGGCAGGGGCCGACCCGCCGAACCCGGAACTCGCCATCGAGACCGAGAGGCTGAACCTCTGGTACGGCGACTTCCAGGCGCTCATGAACGTGGACCTGCAGATCAAGCGCGGGATTATCACCTCCCTCATCGGACCATCGGGGTGCGGGAAGACGACGTTCCTCCGCGCGGTGAACCGCATCGGCGAGCGGCTCGGATACGTCCGCACGTCCGGCCGGGTCCGGGTGCACGGGCATGACGTCCTGGCTCCCGAGGTCGAACTGGCTCGGCTCCGCAAGGAGGTGGGGATGGTCTTCCAGCGGCCCAACCCGCTCCCGCTGTCGATCCGGGACAACGTTCTCTTCGGTCACCGGATCCACCGCGGCGCTGAACAGGTGGGCCGACAGGAGGAGCAGGCGATCCTCCAGCGGGCGCTGGAGGACGTGCTGCTCTGGGACCGGGTCAAGGATCGGCTCGAGGATCGTGCCCTCTCGCTCACCCTGGAGGAGCAGCAAAAGCTCTGCATCGCGCGACTGCTCCCGGTGAAGCCGGCCGTGATCCTCATGGACGAGCCGTGCTCGGCCCTGGACCCCGCCGGCACCGAAGCGGTCGAGGAGTTGATGTGGGATCTGCGCGGGGCCTACACGATCGTCATTGTGACCCACAACATGGCCCAGGCACGGCGGGCGAGCGAGGAGACGATCTTCATGCTGATGGGGCGCGTCGTGGAGCACCGCCCGACCGAGGAGCTCTTCCTGTCGCCCCGCAACCGGGAGACCGCGGACTACGTGGAAGGACGGTACGGGTGAGCCGGCCGGCACGATTGGACGAGGCGGCGATCGCGACGGAGCTGGCGGCACGGCCGGGCTGGGCCCGGCAGGGAGACGCGATCGTGAAGCAGTACACCTTCGCCACGTTCGCGGAGGGAATCCGCTTCGTGGACCGGGTGGCGGCCGCGGCGGACGCCGCCGGCCACCATCCGGACATCGCCATTCGCTGGACGACGGTGACGATGGCGCTGTCCACGCACAGCGCCGGCGGGCTCACCGCGAAGGACTTCGCCCTCGCGGCCGAGATCGAGGCACTCGCCGCCGGCTAGTCCCCGAGCTGCCCGCGCCCCGCCGCCGGCGCGCCGATGTCGGCGGCCGCCGCCTGCACGTCCCCCACCTCCGTGAGCTGCCGGATGTCGGCGGCGATCCGATTGGCCATCTCCAGGATGGTGTCCACGCTCTCCTGTTCGGTCGGACCGAGGGTCGTCCCCGTCTTCTTCAGCAGCCCTGCCTCCCCGATGATCGCCGACAGCGCGTTCGTCGCCTCGTGCCGGATGGTGACGGCCACCTCGCCGATCGCGGCCAGTCGCTCGGCCCGCAGCAGGCGATGGTAGTAGTCGTGCAGCTGCTGGGAGAGCCACCCCACCGCGATCGCGAGCATCCCATAGGAGATGTAGATCGGCAGCAGCACGTCCTGGTTGACCGGGATGAGGTGCAGGTTGAGGATGAGTTGGACGGCGATGTACAGCGCCGTGCCGGCGATCAGTCCCGCGAGGGCACCGAGCATCCCGTAGTGCAGGGAGAGGATGAACGCCGGCGCCAGGGTCGTGAGCCACGATACCTCCTTGTACACCCCCGCCCCCTCCGGCAGCACCTCGAGCACCACGATGGGCAGGAGGTAGGCGAGGGCGCAGTACAGCGCCCAGCGCCGCGGCAGCGGCGGCCGATGGGCCATCCGTTCCAGCCCGATCGTGAAGAGCGTCCGGTTCAGGATCATCGTGTCACTCGCTGTGGAGGGTGAGGAGGCGCGGCTCGGTCATCTCCTGAATGGCGTAGCGCACGCCCTCGCGGCCCTGGCCGCTCGCCTTCGCGCCGCCGTAGGGCATGCGGTCCACGCGGAAGCTCGGGACGTCGTTCCCCATCACGCCGCCGACGTCGAGCCGGTCCCAGGCCCGCATCAGCTTCGCCACGTCGCGGGTGAAGACGGCGTCCTGGAGGCCCGACGGGGAGTCGTTGACGCGGTTGAGCGCGTCGTCGAAGTCCCGTAACGCGGTCACGGTCGTGACCGGCGCTAAGACCTCC
>CAYLJK010000165.1:0-667 GCA_964383975.1 uncultured Gemmatimonadales bacterium
GGAACCCGATGGAGCTGGACGACGTGGCCATCGACTTCCCGGGCCTCACGATCGTCATGGCGCACGGCGGACGGCCGCTCTGGATGGACGAGGCGTTCTTCGTGCTGCGTCGCCACACCAACGTCTGGCTGGACGTCAGCGGCATCCCGCCGCTGAAACTCCTCGCGTACTTCCCGCGTCTCGCGGAGATACGGGATCGCGTCGTCTGGGGCACGGACTGGCCGAGCCCCGGCGTGCGCGACCTGCGGCAGAACCTGGAGCAGTTCCTCGCGCTGGACCTGCACCAGGACGTCAAGACCGCCATCACCCGCGAGAACCCCCTGCGGCTCTTCCCGGATCGAGGATCGCCATGACCACAACCGTTGTACCGGGCTCGAGGGCATGGGGGCACGGAGGCATGGAGCACGCCGCGCGGCGCCTCCTCCATGCGGCTGTGTCCCCGTCCCTCCGTTCCCTGCTCCACGCCTTCGTGCCGCTGTGCCTCGCCGCCCACGGCCTCGAGGCCCAGACCGTCAACCCCATCCGCTACTCCACGTACACCCTGGCCAACGGGTTGCGGGTGGTGCTGGCCCCCGAGCGGACGACGCCCATCGTCACCGTGAACGTGTGGTACCACGTCGGCAGCGCGAACGAACAGGTGCGCCGCTCCGGCTTCGCCCACCTCTTC
>CAYLJK010000165.1:677-2293 GCA_964383975.1 uncultured Gemmatimonadales bacterium
GAAGCCGAGGATGTTCCAGGGGTCGGCGAACGTGCGGAAGGCCGAGCACTTCCAGCTCGTCGAGCGCGCCGGCGGGGAGCTGAACGGCTCGACGGGGGACGACCGGACCAACTACTTCCAGACGCTCCCGTCCAACCGGCTCAACCTTGGGCTGTGGCTCGAGGCCGACCGGATGCGGTCGCTCGCGATCACCCAGGAGAACTTCGAGAACCAGCGGCAGGCCGTGAAAGAGGAGCGGCGGCTGCGGGTGGACAACCAGCCTTACATCCGGTTCCTGCTGGACGGGCTCACCCTGCCCTTCGACTCCGCCACCTGCTTCGCCTACGCGCACACGGGCATCGGCGACATGGCGGACCTCGACTCGGCGCGGCTGGAGGACGTGCAGGCATTCTTCGACGCCTGGTACCGGCCCAACAATGCCGTGCTGACCGTGGCCGGGGACTTCGACGAAGCGGAGGCACGCCGTCTCGTCGAGCAGTACTTCGGGAGCATCCCGTCCGGGCGGGTCGCCGGGGAGCCGCGCTGCGACGTGGACTATGCCCGCGCGGTGTCCCGGCGCGTCACCGCCACCGACCCCAATGCCAACCTGCCGGCCGTTCTCTACGTGTACCGGATGCCGCCGCGGAACGATGCGGACGCGCCGGCGGTGGAGTTGCTCGCCGGCATCCTCGGCCAGGGGGAGTCGTCGCGGATCAACCGCCGCGTGGTGCGCGAGGCGCGGGCGGCGCTCGGCGCCGGGGCCTTCGGCGAGCTGCGCCGCGGGCCGAGCGCGATGGTGTTCTTCGCCATCGCGAACCAGGGCGTGACGCCCGAGCGCATTGACAGTCTCCTTGGCGCGGAGGTGGACCGCGTGCGGACTGAGGACGTGTCCGCCGCCGAGTTGGAGAAAGCGCGGAACCAGTACCGCGCCGGCGCCATCCGCGAACGGCAAACGACGATGGGCATGGCCGAGGCCCTCCAGGGGGCGCTGCGCTACTACGGGGACCTCGCCGCGGTCAACACCGTGGTGGACCGCTACCTCGCCGTGACGGCGGCCGATCTGCGCCGCGTCGCGGAGCGCTACCTCGTGCCGTCCAACCGGCTGACCCTCGTCATCAACCCGCCGGCCGGGGGGAGCAACTGATGAACAGCCGCACAGCCGCACAGGCGCACGGGCGCACGGCCCTCGGAATGCTGTTCGGACTGGCGGTCGCGTCCGCCGGTCCCCTCATCGCGCAGCAGGCGCCGACTCGGCCGCCGGCGCCGATGCCGCTGCGGCCGGTCCGGTTCCCGCCTTTCGTAACGGCCCGGCTCGCCAGCGGCCTCGACCTCATCGTGGTCGAGAAGCGGACGCAGCCGGTCGTCACGGTCACGCTCGCCGTCCCCGCCGGGTCGGCGCACGATCCGGCCGGGAAGGACGGGCTCGCCTCGCTGGCCGCCGCGCTGCTGACCAAGGGGACGGCGCGGCGCACGGCGGACCAGATCGCCGAGGAGGTGGAGGGCGCCGGCGGGAGCATCGGCGCGGTCGCCACGAATGACTTCCTCACCATCACAGTCTCGTCGCTCTCCGCGAACCTGGCCCAGCTGTTCGAGCTGCTGGCCGACGTGAGGCCGTACAGGCTCGGCCGCAACTCACG
>CAYLJK010000165.1:2303-6127 GCA_964383975.1 uncultured Gemmatimonadales bacterium
CTGGCCGACGTGGTGACCGGCGCGACCTTTCCCGAGGCGGAGATCGAGCTGGCGCGCACGCAAGCACTCTCGGGCCTCCAGCTCCAGTTGTCGCAGCCGGGCTACATCGCCGGCCGCACCTTCGACCGCGAAGTGTACGGCCCGCACCCTTACGGCCGGGCCGAGACGCCGGCGTCGCTCCGCGCCATCACGCGCGAGGACATCGTGCGCTTCTACGGGGAGCGGCTGCGCCCCACCGGCGGCCTGCTCGTCATCGCCGGAGACGTGAACCCGGCCGCGGTGCGGACGCTGGCCGCGACCGCCCTGGCCCGCTGGACCGGTTCGCCGCCGGCGCCGGCAACGGAACCGGCCATCCCGGTGCGCGCCAACGCCGAGATCGTGCTCGTGCACAAGCCAGGCGCGGTGCAGTCGAACATCGTCGCCGGGTTCCCGTTCATCACCCCGCGCGATCCCGCGGCGTACGCGCTCACCGTCATGAACCGCATCCTCGGCGGCGGGGCCGATTCACGGCTGTTCCTCATCCTGCGCGAGCAGAAGGGATGGACGTACGGCGCCTACTCGGGCTTCTCGCGCCCGCGCGGCGTCGGCGCGTTCCGCGCCACCGCCGAAGTGCGCACCGAGGTCACCGACTCCGCCCTCGCCGAGCTGGTGCGCCAGCTGGAGCGGATGCGCACGGAGGTCCCGGCCGACAGCGAGGTGACGGCGGCGAAGAACTACCTCATCGGCCGCTTCCCCCTGGAGATCGAGACCGCGGAGGAGATCGCCGGCCGTGTCGCGAATGCCCGGCTGCTCGGCCTGCCGGACGACTACGTGCTGCGCTACCGCGAGCGGCTCCAGGCGGTCACCCGCCAGCAGCTCCAGGCCGAGGCGCGGCGCCACCTGACCACCGACCGGATGGTCGTGGTCGTGGTCGGTGACGGGCAGCGGATCCTCGCGGGTCTGAAGGCGCAGGGGATGCCGGTGCGCATCGTGGACATCGAGGGGAGGGCGCTCACCGAGGCGGACCTCAGCCCCGCGGCATCCGCGCTGAGCCTGGTCCCCGGCCGGGTCGCCGCGGGCACCGCGACCTATCGCATCCTCGTTCAGGGGAATCCGTTCGGGCAGGAGACACGGACGGTGACGCGCGTGGACGAAGGCGGCCGGCCCGCCTGGCAGATCGTCACGGCGACCACGCTCGGCCCCATCATCCAGCAGTTCGACACGACCACCGTGGACGCCGCGACGCTGCAACCGATCCGGGTGCGACAGAGCGGCCGCATGCAGGGGCAGGCGACGTTCGTGCGGCTCGACTACGCGGACGGCCGGGTGCGGGGTCAGGCGCGCGCTCCGCGCGGCCCCGGCCGGATCGAGGAGCACACGGTGGACACAGCGGTCGCCGCGGGCACCTTCGACGACAACCAACTCGCGGCGCTCATGGCCGCGCTCCCGCTCGCCGCCGGCGCCCGGCTCTCGTTCCCCGTCTTCTCAGGGGGACAGAACCGCGTCGCGACATACACGGCCGCCGTCACCGGCGAGGAGTCCGTCGCGGTCCCGGCCGGGACGTTCGCCTGCTGGAAGGTCGAGATCACGGGGGCGGAAACGCCGGTCACGATGTATGTGGCCCGGGAGGGCGCCGTCGGCATCGTCAAGCTGGAGATCACGGGCGCGCCGATCGCCTTCGAGTTGACGCAGCGCAACTAGGACCCGTCCCACCACGAAGGGCCCGGCGCGCCTCCGCGTACCGGGCCCTTCCCCGCGTCGTGCCGCTCTCAGGTCGCGGGCGGCGGCTCGGGCGGCGCCGGCGGCTGATTCAGCGCCTTGAGCTGCTCCTCGAGCCGCGCGACCTCCGCCTCGGCATCGCCGATCTTCCGCACCAGGAACTCGACTTCCCCGTCCGACGGTGGCGTCCCCCTCGCTTGGCGGTAGGCGACGTAGCCGAGCTCGCGTGCCGCGTTGTCCCTCCGCCGCCGCACGCGCAGCAGCTCCATCCGCAGCCGACCCTCGTCGAGCGCCTGGTTCGCCTTCCTCCCCAACGCCTCGACGCCCGCACTGATCCGATCCATGAGCCCCATGGTGCCCTCCATTGCCTCACCCTACGATAGCCCGGCGGTGGGGTTTCCTGGGGGAAGACGAAGCGGCCCCCGAACCTCGGGGGCCGCCTCCCACGCCACCACCGCGACTCAGGCCGCGGGGACGACGCTGACCCTGCGGCGGCCCTTGGCCGCCCACTCGAACCTCACAACGCCATCGGCGAGCGCGAAGAGCGTGTCGTCGGTGCCGCGGCCGACGTTGCGGCCGGGGTGGATCGAGGTGCCGCGCTGGCGGACGATGATGTTCCCCGCCACGACCTGCTCCCCGCCGTAGCGCTTCACGCCCAGGTACTTCGGGCCCGAATCGCGCCCGTTGCGGCTGGAACCGACACCCTTCTTGTGAGCCATCGTGCGCCCTCCTCAGCCCAGGTCCACGGCGGCGATGCGGACCTCCGTGAACGCCTGGCGATGCCCTTGCTTGCGGGCATACCCCTTCCGCCGCTTCATCTTGAAGACGACGATCTTGTCGTCCTTGCCGTGGCGGACGACCTCGGCGGTCACCGACGCGCCCCTCACCAGCGGCGTGCCGGCCCTGACCACCGACCCGTTCGAGCCGAGCAGCACCTCGTCGAACGTGAGCTTCGCACCGGGCTCCGCGGCCACGTGCGGGATGCGCACCGTGCGCCCGGGCTCGGCGCGGAACTGCTTGCCAGCTGTGCGGAAGATCGCGTACATGCTAAACCGGTCAGCGGTAAACGGTTACCATCTCGAGGCCAGCTTTGTAACGTAGCTGGGGTGTCCGCGTCCGTCAATCGCCACCCCTGCCTGTTCGTCCGCGCCTCGAAACGGTACCTTAGCGGCGCCATGGCGAGCCCCGCCCCCACCACGGCGCCGGTGTCCGCTCCCCGCCACCCGAGCCTGCCCTCGGTCCGCCGCGCCTTCGCAATCGCGGTGGGGATCGGGCTGGCGCACACCGTGCTCGTGTGGGGGTACGCAGGGCTTCCGTGGAGCGAACAGGGCGTCTGGCTCCACGCGATCGAGCGCACCGCCGCCGGCGACGTCCCGTACCGGGACTTCGCCTGGCACGCGTCGCCGCTGGCGCTCTGGGTGCTCGCGGCGAAGGCCCGGATTCTGGGCCCTGGCCTCGGCGGTCTCTCGGCCGTCACGACCGTCTGGTTCGTCGCCCTGCTCGCCGCGTACGTCCTCTACGTGCGGCTCCTGAAGCCCGAGGTGCTGACCGCCGCGGTCCTGGCGGGTCTCTTCTTTGCCCTCGCGTACCCCAACTACGACGGCGTCCCGCTCCCGCTCGGCACGGTCAACCCCGGGGTGATGCTCGGCGCCTTGCTGCTGCTCTGCGGTGCGGCCCTCGCAGTCGCCCATCGGGAACGGCCGCTTCCGATCCGGGCCCTGGGCACGGCCGGCGCCGGGGCGCTCGCGGTGCTCTCCGCTCCGGAGTTCTGGGCGCCCGCGCTCTACCTTGGCGTCGCAGCCGTCATCCGGCTGCTCGGCTCCGACCATCCCCGCCGCCGCCTCTTCGCCGCCGCCACCGGCCTGCTCTTCGCCGGCGCGCTCACGGCCGGGGCGAGCCTCGTCGCGCTGACGGCCGGAGCGGAGCACGCGGGCGCGGCGCTGACCGGCGGCGGCAGCCTCGGCGCGGGGCTCACCTACGGTCTGCCGTCGTGGGAGCGGCTGGACGTGCAACTGGTCGCGGCGGGCGCGCAACTCCTCCTGGGCGTGGCCTCGCTCTGGCTGTGCCTCGCGATCACGGACGCCAAGGCCGCCCAGTGGAGCGGCCTCCTGCTGCTGGCGGTCCTT
>CAYLJK010000166.1:0-6089 GCA_964383975.1 uncultured Gemmatimonadales bacterium
GTGAGCCGGCCCCGCGCGACGTACTCGGCCGGGAGCGCCTCGACCCGGATGCCGAGACGGCCCTCCATCACCGACGGCTTCGGCGCGTCGGACCGGCCCTCCTCGCGCGCCAGCTGGACATCGTCCTCAGCGCGCATCAGCCGCACGTCGAAGGTGCGGCGGACGCCGGACCGGGCGCCTTCGCGCCGCACGACCGTCACCCGCACCACGTCGCCCGGCCGCCGGAAGCCGACCATCTGCTGGAGCTGCGCGACGTGGTCCACGGTGGAGTCGTTCAGCGCCACGATCACGTCGCCCTCGGCGAGTCCCGCCTGCTGCGCCGGCGAGTTGCGGTCCGGGAATCCCTGCACGACGACCCCCGCGATGCGCGGGAGGCCGACGTACGCCGCCGCGTCGGGCGTGATCTCGCTGATGCGGATCCCGAGCACCGCGCGCGTGACGCGGCCGGTGGCGATGAGGTCGTCCATCACGCGCCGGGCCAGGTTGATCGGGATGGCGAAGCCGTATCCGGCGCTCAGCCCGGTCTGCGAGGCGATGGCGCTGTTCACCCCGATCACCGAGCCGCTCATGTCGAAGAGGGGTCCGCCCGAGTTGCCGGGGTTGATGGCGGCATCCGTCTGGAGGAAGTCCTGGATGGTGTAGCGCGCGTCCGGGTTGCGCAGGCCGTCCAACGTGCGACCCTTCGCGCTGACGATGCCCGCCGTCACCGTGAAGGTGAAGCCGAGCGGGTTGCCCACCGCCAGCACCCAGTCGCCCACCTTCGCCTCGTCCGAGTTGCCGAACTGCACCGCCGGCAGGTCCGGGGCCTCGATCTTGATGACCGCGATGTCGGTGTTCGGGTCGCCGCCGATGACCCGCGCCCGGAACTCGCGGTTGTCGAGCAGGCGCACCGTGACCTGGTCGGCGCCGTCCACGACGTGGTTGTTCGTCAGGATGTAGCCGTCCCGCGAGACGATGAAGCCGCTCCCCGAGCCCTGCCGCACCCGAGGTTCCTGCGGAAAGCGGCGGAAGAAGTCCTGGAACTCGGGCGGGAGGTTCTGGTGGGCGTCGCTGCGCTGGCGCCGGTTGGTCTGAATGAAGACCACCGCGGGCGTCACGCGGTCCACGATGTCGGCGAAGCTCGGCAGGACGCCGGCGACCGGGCCGGACCTGGCCCGCGCGGGCGCCGAGGCGGCCACCACCGCCTGCGGCTGCGCGTGGCCCGGCCGCGGGAGGTCGAATGCCGTGGCGAAGGTCAGGCCGAGCCCGAAGGCGACGGCCACGAGCGCGGACAGCTTCAGCAGATCACGACCCCTGGACGGCATGCGTGCTTCCCTGCGGTTGGAGGTTTCCCGTTGCTACCCCGGCCCCGCGCCGGGGTTCACTCACGACTTCTTTCCGTCGTCCACGATCTCGTAGTCGGCCTCGACGATATCCTCCGGCTTCGGCCCCGCCTGGGGGCCGCCGCCGGCGGGACCGGACTCGGGCGCGGACGCCTGCGCCTGGCTGTACAGCGAGCGTCCAGCCTCGCTGTACGCGGCCTGGAGTTCCTCCGTCGCCCGGGCGATGCCGGCCTGGTCGCCGGCGCGCAGCGCCGCCCGCGCGCCCTCCACCGCCTTGTCGAGCCGCTCCTTGAGCGCCGGCTCGAGCCGGTCCGACCATTCCTTCGCGTTCTTCTCGACGTCGTACACCATGGCGTCGAGCCGATTGCGCTGCTCGATCTCGGCGCGGCGCTGCTTGTCCTCGGCGGCGTGGGACTCGGCATCCTTGACCATCCGCTCGATCTCCCGGTCGGAGAGCCCCGAGCTGGCCTCGATCCGAATCTTCTGCTCCTTGCCGGTCGCCTTGTCCTTCGCCGAAACGTGCAGGATGCCGTTCGCGTCGATGTCGAACGTCACCTCGACCTGCGGCATCCCGCGCGGCGCCGGCGGGATCCCGGTCAGCTGGAACTTCCCGATGGTGCGGTTGTCCCGCGCCATCTCCCGCTCGCCCTGAAGGACGTGGATCTCCACCGTGGTCTGGTTGTCGTCCGCGGTGGAGAAGACCTCGGACCGCTTGGTGGGGATCGTCGTGTTGCGCGGGATGAGCACCGTCGTCACCCCGCCGAGGGTCTCGATGCCGAGCGAGAGCGGCGTCACGTCGAGGAGCAGGACGTCCTTGACCTCGCCCGCGAGCACGCCGCCCTGGATCGCCGCCCCGATCGCGACCACCTCGTCCGGGTTGACGCCCTTGTGCGGCTCCTTGCCGAAGAAGTCCTTGACGATCTCCTGCACCTTCGGCATCCGCGTCTGGCCGCCGACGAGGATCACCTCGTGGATGTCCGAGGGCTTGAGCCCCGCGTCCGCGAGCGCCCGCTCCATCGGCGGGATCGTCCGCCGCACGAGGTCGTCCACCAACTGCTCGAGCTTCGCGCGCGTCAGCGTGAAGTTGAGGTGCTTCGGCCCCGACTGGTCGGCGGTGATGAACGGCAGGTTGATCTCCGTCTGCATCACCGTGGACAGCTCGCACTTGGCCTTCTCGGCGGCCTCCTTGAGCCGCTGCAGGGCCATCGGGTCCTTCGAGAGGTCGATCCCCTGGTCGCGCTTGAACTCCGCCACCAGCCAGTCGATGACGCGCTGGTCGAAATCGTCGCCGCCCAGATGGGTGTCGCCGTTCGTGCTCTTGACCTCGAAGACGCCCTCGGCCAGCTCCAGCACCGAGATGTCGTAGGTGCCACCGCCCAGGTCGTAGACGGCGACGGTGTGCTCCTTCCTCTTGTCGAGCCCGTAGGCCAGCGCCGAGGCCGTCGGCTCGTTGATGATCCGGACCACGTCGATGCCCGCGATCCGCCCCGCGTCCTTCGTCGCCTGGCGCTGCGAGTCGTTGAAGTAGGCGGGCACCGTGATGACCGCCTTCTCCACCTTGTGCCCGAGATAGTCCTCCGCCGTCTGCTTCATCTTCTGCAGCACCATCGCCGAGATCTCCGGGGGCGTGTACCGCTTCCCCTGGATCTCCACCGACGCCAGGTCGTTCGTGCCCGCGATGACGCGGTAGGGCACCTTCTTCGTCTCCTCGACGACCTCGGCCGTCCGCCGACCCATGAACCGCTTGATCGAGAAGATGGTGTTGGTGGGGTTGGTCACCGCCTGCCGCTTGGCCACCTGGCCGACCAGCCGCTCCCCGTCCTTGGTGAACGCGACGACGGAGGGCGTCGTTCGACCCCCTTCGGCGTTCGGGATGACCACCGGGTCGCCGCCCTCCATGACGGCCACCACCGAGTTCGTGGTCCCCAGGTCAATGCCGATGATCTTCTCAGCCATGACGACGGCTCCGCATGGTATGGGGAATGGATGTGTGCCTCGACGTCCTGGTCGCGCGCAAGGGCCATGCCCGCTTCGTGTGCCAGAATGACAGGCCCGTAAGCCATTGTCCTGCTTGATGGTAGATTGACAGCGCTCGCCGCGAGATTAGGTTCACTGGGTGATCCCGTACCGCGACGAGAACGCGACGGTCCGGACCCCCGTCGTGACCTTCGCCGTCATCGGCCTGAACGCGGCGGCGTGGTTCCTGGTCCAGGGCGCCGGGTCGCCGTACGCCCTGGCCGCGTCGGTGTGCAATCTCGGCCTCATTCCCGGCGAACTGACGGGGAGCGTGACCCCGGGCGACGGTTTCCCGCTCGGCGAGGGATTGGCGTGTCTGATGGACGCCGGTCGCGCCCCCCAGCACGTCCTCACCTCGATGTTCCTGCACGGGTCGTGGATGCACATCATCATGAACATGTGGTTCCTCTGGATCTTCGGGAACAACGTCGAGGATTCGATGGGCCGCGTGCGCTTCGTGGTGTTCTACCTGGCGTGCGGGATCGGGGCGGCGGCCGCGCAGGTCCTGACCGACCCCGCGTCCATGATCCCGATGGTCGGCGCGTCCGGTGCCATCAGCGGCGTGATGGGCGCATACATCGTCCTCTATCCGCGCGTCCGGGTCTTCACGCTGGTGCCGATCGGCTTTTTCCTCACGAGCATCGCCCTGCCGGCGTGGGCGATGCTCGGCTACTGGATCGTCATCCAGGTCCTGGGGGGGATCGCGAACCTCGCGCAGAGCGGCGGCGGCGTCGCGTTCTGGGCGCACATCGGCGGGTTCGTCGCCGGTGTGGTGCTCGTCAAGGCGTTCGCGCGGCCGGCGTACATCGCCGAGCACCAGGCCCGGCACTGGCAGCCGGCGCGGCTGGGGTGGCGGCGCTGATGTTTCTCGCCCGCATCGTCGGCCGAGTGGTCGCCACCGTGAAGCAGGACACCCTGCACGGCGTCACGCTCCAGTGGCTCCGGCCGGTGGATGCGGCCGGCCGGGATCGCGGGGCACCGCTGGTCGCCGCGGACACGTGGGGCCTCGGACCCGGAGAGCTGTGCTACTTCATCACGGCCCGCGAGGCGTCCATCGCCCTGGCGAACCTGCATGTCGCCGTGGACGCGGCGGTCGTGGGCAAGGTGGACCGCCTCGATCTCGGCCCCGCCGCATGAGTTCGCGCCCTCCTCGCCGCGGTCCGCTCACCGCTCCTCGGGGCCGCTGATGTTCCTCGGCACGGTGGTGGGCGACGTCGTGTCGACGCACAGACACGAGCGGCTGAAGGGGCGGAAGCTGCTGCTGGTGCGGCGGCTCTCGCTCGCGATGCAGCCGGAGCCGGGCGAGGTCATCGCGGTGGACGTGGTGGACGCCGGCGTGGGGGACCCGGTGCTGGTGGTGCAGGAGGGGTCGTCGGCGCGGCTGGTGCTGGGGGATCCCGACATTCCGGTGCAGGCGGTCATCGTCGGTGTGCTCGAACGCGTGGACCTCCACGGGAGACAGGTGCTGTGACCGACGCCGAACTCGAGGCCCTGGCGGAAAAGATCACGCAGCAGGTGCTCCGCTCGCGGGGCGGGAGGCGGCCGGCGCACGCGCCGCGGACGCCGGCGCGCGCCGCCCCGGTCGTGGCCCCGGGGCTGCCGCTCCCCCGGCCGTTGCAACGGGCGGCCGCGGGACCGGTGCGTGTCGCGGATTTCGTGGACCACACGCTGCTCAGGGCGGAGGCGACGCACGCCGACATCGAGCGGCTGTGCGCCGAGGCCGCGGAGCACCGCTTCGCGGCGGTGTGCGTGAACCCGACCTGGGTGGAGCCGTGCGTGGTCCGCCTGGCGGGGACGGAGGTGGCGGTCGCGACCGTCGTCGGCTTCCCGCTCGGGGCCACGACCCGCCGGGCGAAAGCGGCGGAGGCGCGCGAGGCGGTGCGCAGCGGCGCCGCCGAGATCGACATGGTGGCCGCCATCGGCCGGGTGAAGGGCGGCCAGTGGGCGTGCGTCGAGGACGACATCCGCGCCGTCGTCGAGGCGAGCGCCCCGGCGATCGTGAAGGTCATCATCGAGAGTGCGGTGCTGACCCCGGAGGAGATCGTCCAGACCAGTGCCCTCGCGGTGGAGGCCGGCGCCCGCTTCGTGAAAACCTCGACGGGCTTCCATCCGGCGGGCGGCGCCACGACGGAGGCGGTCCGGCTGATGCGGCTCGCGGTCGGGGACGACATCGGCGTGAAGGCGTCCGGGGGCATCCGCGACTGTGCCACCGCGCTCGCGATGCTTGCCGCGGGAGCCAACCGCCTGGGCACGTCGAGCGGCGTCGCGTTCGTGCGGTGCCTCGGGCCGGGGCCGGTCTCCGTCGCCGACCTGCTGCGGGAGCCGCACGCGGCGAGCTGCCGCGCGGGGTCCTGCGGGCCGGCGGGCGGCGCCGCCTACTGAGCGGCCGGGCGCGGCGCGGGCTCCGCTACCCGCGCCGCGCGGATCAGCACGTCCACGCCCAGCAGCTTTTCCAGCAGGTCCGCCTTCCGGCTCGCCCCCCAGATCTCGAGCTTGAGGTCCGTCGTCGCGAGCCGCGGCACGGCCTCGATCAGCAGCCGGGTCGCGGTCAGCCGCAGCCGGACCTTCTCCACCGCGGCGACGTGGCCCCGGTCGAGCCCGTCGGCCACGCGGAGCAGCGCGGCGAGCCGCCGTACCTGCCGCCGTTCCTCGGGGGTGAGGGCGGTGAACTCGGGGTGCCGCTTCGACGGCGGCGCCTTGCGGTGGTAGCGGCTGATCACCCCGACCAGGAGCCGCTCGCGCGGCGACATC
>CAYLJK010000167.1:0-903 GCA_964383975.1 uncultured Gemmatimonadales bacterium
GGCGCCGGGCGCGCGCGGGACGCCACCGCTGGGGGCCTGGGGGTGCTCGTCGCGGTGCTCGCGCTCGCCGCGGCACTCAGGACGCCGGAGACCCTCCTCATCCTGCGCGCGCAGGACTTGGGCGTCCCGACGGCGCTCATGCCGGCCCTCTGGGCGGCGCTGCACCTCGTCCGCTCGGCCGCGGCCTATCGCGGGGGCGTGCTGTCGGACCGCTGGGGACCACGGCGGACGCTGGGCCTGGGCTGGGTGCTCTACGGGCTCCTGGCCTGGGCGTTCGCGGCCGCGGGGAGCACGGCCGCGGGCGTCGCGATCTTCCTCACCTTCGGTGTCGCGACCGCCGGCACCGAGAGCCCGGAGCGATCGCTCGTCGCCCGGCTCGCCGGCGGAGCGAAGCGTGGCCGCGGCTTCGGCTGGTACCACGGCGCGCTGAGTGCAGTGGCGCTGCCGGGCGCGGCGCTGATCGGGTGGCTCTACCAGTCGCGGGGCGCGCCGCTCGCGCTCACGGTGAGCGCGGTCACGACGCTCCTGGCGGCGGTGCTGCTTGCGGTGGTGACCGCGGCTACCAGATCCCGGGCACCAGCCGGTACCGTGTGACCCCCGGGCAGGCGGCGTACCCCTCGAGCTCCGCGCGCAGCAACGCCTCCTCGCGCCGGATTCGCGCCAGCCCGACCTCGACGAGCCGCGAGCCCCGGCTGTTGATTCGCAGAAGCCAGGCGAAGGGCGCGTAGCCCGCCCCGGCCGCCAGCCGGACGAGCGCCATCCGGGCCAGCGTCGTTCGCGGCAGCGGCATCGTCAGTCCCCCGTCGCCAGGGCGGTCTCGATGTACGGCGACTCGTGGACCACGGCGGGCTTCCGCCTCGAGAGCACCAGCCACCATTCCCGCGCGCTGGCGAGGATGAGGAG
>CAYLJK010000167.1:913-6083 GCA_964383975.1 uncultured Gemmatimonadales bacterium
ACCACGACCGCCAGGAAGAGCAGCGCGAGCGCCGCGTCCAGCCGGTCGTTGAACGCGAGCCGCGCGGCGTTCGGCCCGCCGGCCTCGAGCACCGACCGCGCGTGCGCCAGAAAGCCGAGCCGCGGGTCCGGCGCGAAGACTTTCGCCATCCCCGCGGCCAGCGTCACCGTCGCGAGCCAACCGAGCGGCAGGAGGGTCACCCAGGCGTAGCGCGCCTTCCCCATCTTGATAAGGATCGTCGTCCCGACGCACAGCGCGACCGCCGCGAGCAGCTGGTTGGCGATGCCGAACAGCGGCCACAGCGAGTTGATGCCGCCCAGCGGGTCCACGACGCCCTGGTAGAGGAACCACCCCCACCCGCCCACCACCGCCGCGCTCGCCAGCACGTTGCCCGGGTACCACGACACGTCGCCGAAGCGCTTCCAGAGGTGCCCGCCGAGGTCCTGGAGCATGAAGCGGCCCACGCGGGTCCCCGCGTCCACCGTGGTCAGGATGAAGAGTGCCTCGAACATGATGGCGAAGTGGTACCAGAGCGCGAGCGCTCCCGGCGAGAAGACGCCGGCCAGGAGGTGGGCCATCCCCACCGCGAGGCTTGGCGCGCCGCCGGTGCGCGAGTAGAGCGTGGCCTCGCCCATCTGCTGCGCCAGCCGCTCCATCGTCCCCGGCTCCAGCACGAACCCCCACCCCGCGATGGTGCGGACCGCCGTCTCGCCGGTGCCGCCCAGCGCGGCCGCGGGCGCGTTCATCGCGAAGTACACGCCCGGCTCCAGCGTCGCCGCGGCCACGACCGCCATCAGCCCGACGAACGACTCGGTGAGCATCCCGCCGTAGCCGATGAGCCGCGCGTGCGACTCCCGGCTCACCAGCTTGGGCGTGGTGCCGCTCGCCACCAGCGCGTGGAACCCGGAGATGGCGCCGCAGGCGATGGTGATGAAGGCGAACGGGAACAGCTTCCCCGCGAAGACCGGACCCGTGCCGTCCACGAACCTCGTGAGCGGCGGCATCCGGAGCGGGGGCAGCAGGATCAGGATGGCGAGGCCGAGGACGACGACCGTTCCGATCTTCAGGAACGTCGAGAGGTAGTCACGCGGCGCCAGCAGCAGCCACACCGGCAGCACGGAGGCGGCGAAGCCGTAGGCGATGATGGCCCAGGCCAGCTCGGTCCCCGAGAGGGTGAACCACTGTGCCCAGCCCGGGTGCGCCGCCACCCACTGGCCGCCGACAAGGGCGAGCGCCAACAGCGTGACGCCGATCGCCGACGCCTCGGCCACTTTCCCGGGGCGCAGGTGCTTCATCCACCAGCCCATCAGCACGGCGATGGGGATGGTGCACGCGATGGTGAACAGGCCCCACGGGCTCGCCTTCAGCGCGTTTACCACGACCAGCGCCAGGACGGCCAGCAGGATCAGCATGATGGCCAGGATGGCGGCCGAGGCGGTGAGGCCGGTGACGGCGTTGACCTCCTCCTTCGCCATCTGGCCCAGCGACTTCCCGTCGCGGCGGATCGAGCAGACAAGGATGGTGAAGTCCTGCACCGCGCCCCCCAGGACCACGCCGGCGATGAGCCAGAGCGTCCCCGGCAGGTAGCCGAACTGCGCCGCGAGGGTGGGGCCCACGAGCGGGCCGGCGCCGGCGATGGCGGCGAAGTGGTGCCCGTACACGACCCACTTGTTCGTGGGCACGAAGTCGCGGCCGTTGTTGAGCCGCTCCGCCGGCGTCGCCCGGCGGTCGTCGAGCGCGAGGACCCTGAGCGCGAGGTAGCGCGCGTACGTGCGGTAGGCGGTGACGTACGTGGCCAGCCCGGCGACGAGCACCCAGGCGGCGTTGACGGTCTCGCCCCGCGAGAGCGCGAGGACACCGAACGCGACCGCGCCGAGGAGGGCCACGGCGCTCCAGATGAGCCATTGGAGAGGTGCGCGCATGTTGGCCGCTAGCATACGGTTGGCCCCGCGCGGGCGTCAATCGCCGACCTTGTGGCGGCCTCTGGCGCGGGCTATGTTGGGCGCCCCATGCCCAAGGGCCAGGACGACGCGGTCAACGCGCTCCTCGAGGAGGTGAGCCTCCGGGAGCAGCCCCAGGCGGTGAGCCCGTCGCGCCACGATCTGCACGGCAAGTGCGCGATTGTGACCGGGGCCGCCACCGGCATCGGCCGCGCCACGGCGATGGAGCTGGCGCGCCGCGGCTGCGCGGTCGCGTTCAACTACGTCGAGCTGCCGGGCCGCGACGTCGCGGTGCAGGCGGCGATGACCGAGGCCGTCCTCAAGAGCCTCAACGTCCCGGTCTTCTGCGACCGCTGCGACGTCCGCAACATGGAAGAGGTCGAGCGCTTCGTGAAGGCCGCGCAGGCGGCGGTCGGCGGCGTGCATATCCTCGTGAACAACGCCGGCATCTCGCGTGACGCGGCGCTATGGAAGACCGACGACAGCGCCTGGCGCGACGTGGTGGACACCAACCTCACCGGCGCCTTCCACATGATCAAGGCGTGCGCCCCCATCTTCCGCGCGCAGCACTACGGGAAGATCGTGAACGTCGCCTCCATCATGGCGATGAAGCCGGGCTTCGGCGTCGCCAACTTCGCCGCCTCGAAGGCGGGCCTCATCGGCCTGACG
Source organism: uncultured Gemmatimonadales bacterium (assembly GCA_964383975.1). Taxonomy (GTDB): domain Bacteria; phylum Gemmatimonadota; class Gemmatimonadetes; order Gemmatimonadales; family JACORV01; genus DASXPG01. Next base: position 3,523 of record CAYLJK010000167.1, read on the forward strand.
ACCGCCGCGGCGGTGGAGTTGGGCCCCGCCAACGTGAACGTCAACGCGGTCTCGCCCGGGTTCGTGAAGACCGAGCTGACCGAGCATCTCTGGGAGGAGCTGGCCGCCCGCGCCCGCGGCCAGACGCCGCTCGGTCGCCTCGCCGAGCCGGACGACGTGGCGCAGGTCATCGTCTTCCTCTGCACCGACGTCGCCCGACACATCACGGGCGAGATCATCCGCGTAGACGGAGGCCAGGCCCTCAGTTAGGTTTCCCGGCTCCGTTGGAGACCCTGTGGGAGCCGCAATGAACATGTCGCGTTACTGTAATGTCGGTGTCGCGATATTGTCGTTATTGGCCATTGCCGCCTGCGGCAGGCCGAAGCCGAGCAGCACAACCCCCCGGGATGTCTTCGCGGCAGTCCCGGTCGCCCCCCTTCCGACCGCGTCCCTCGGTGGCGTCCAGGTGCTCCTGCTCACCGTCGGGACCGTGCAGGTCGGTGATACGGTGAACCGCCTCCCGGCCCTCGAGGCGCGGCGTAGCGCCCTTGTGGGGACCGCCTACGCGGCCCTGGACAGCGCCCTGCGCCGCGACGCGCGCGAGGTGGAGTGGATGGGGCTGGAGGAGCAGCTCCGGGCGGCAGGCCGCAATCCGACGCTGGGTGTGCGTCCGGAGCGGTTCGCGACGGTGTACCTCTCCGACCCGGAGCTGGAGGTCATCCCGGACCCCTTGTGGGGCCAGGCCCGCACGCTGATCGCGGTGATGGGGGGCCGGTTCGTGCTGGTGCCGGCCGCGGTGCGTCTCCGCGCAACCGGCGACGCCGTCACGGCCACCTACCTGCTGGTCATGGCTGATGCCCGCAGCGGCCGCGTGCTGTGGCGCGGCCGGCTCGAGGGGCGCCCCGCCCCGACCGCGGAGGCCGCCTTCGCGGCCGCCGCCGCCACCGCCATCGCGACGCCGCTCCCATGAGACACTCGACCCGGACGTACAGCGTCACGCTCATCCCGGGGGACGGGATCGGGCCGGAAATCACCGATGCCACCCTGGCGGTGCTCGACGCGACCGGCATCGAGTTCGCCTGGGACCGGCAGGCGGCCGGGGCGAGCGGGATCGAGCGCCGGGGCGAAGCGCTGCCCAACCCGGCCGTCGAGTCCATCCGGATGACGAAGGTCGCGCTGAAGGGGCCGCTGGAGACGCCCCTGGGCGGCGGCTACCGCTCGGTGAACGTGGCGCTCCGGAAGGAGTTCGACCTCTACGCGAATCTCCGGCCGGTGCGCAGCATCATCCCGTTCCGCTCCTACGCCGACATTGACCTCATCATGGTGCGGGAGAACACGCAGGGGCTGTACGCCGGGGTCGAGCACTTTGTGCAGATCGGGGACGACCCGCGCGCCGTGGCCGAGAGCGTGGCCATCAACACGCGCGAGGGGTGCAGCCGCATCATCCGCTTCGCCTTCGAGTACGCGCTGCATCACGGCCGCGAGAAGGTCACGCTGGTCCACAAGGCCAACATCCTCAAGATGGCGAGCGGGCTGTTCCTGGAGGAGGGGCGCAACATCGCGCGCGAGTACGCGGGCCGCGTGGCGTGCGACGAGCGGATCATCGACAACGCGGCGATGCAGCTGGTGATGCACCCCGAGGACTTCGACGTCATCGTGACGACCAACATGTTCGGCGACATCCTGAGCGACCAGATGGCCGGCCTCGTGGGCGGCCTCGGCCTCGCGCCGAGCGCCAACATCGGCACGCGGGCGGCGATCTTCGAGGCGGTACACGGGACGGCGCCGGACATCGCGGGGCAGGGGAAGGCCAATCCCTCGGCGCTCATCCTCACCGCCGCGATGATGCTGGAGCACCTCGGCGAGATGGACGCCGGTACGCGGGTGCGGGAGGCCGTGGTCGCCACGATCCGCGACGATGGCGTCCGGACACCGGACCTGGGCGGTAGGGCGACGACGATGGAGTTCGCCAGCGCGGTCGCGGAGCGGGTGCGATGAAACCGGAACCGGCGGGCACGAGGGCGCGGAGGCGCGGAGGCGCGGGTCGGCTCACGGGGCTTCTCGCCGTGCCGCTGTGCCTCGGTGCCGCTGTGCCCTCCCTCCCGGCCCAGGCTCCCAGCCTCACCATCTACAGCGACGGCCGGGTGCTCGTGCGCCGGGCGGTCCCGGCCGCGGTCGCGCGTGGTGTGACCACCGTTCCGGTGGACCTCGGCGTGCGGGACGTGGACGCCGGTTCGCTGGCCGTGCTGGATTCGGGCGTGACGTTGCGTGGCGTACGGGTGGTGCAGGCCACGGGCCTCGACGGCTCGCTGCTGCGCGCGCTCGGCGGCGCCGTGGAGTTCCAGGTGGGGCACGACTCGGCGCCGCGCTACGTGCGCGGGACCCTGCTGTCGCTGACGCCGCCCACGGTGCGCGTGGACGGCCGCGTGCGCTACGGTTTCCCCGGCACGCCCGTCTTCCCGGATTCGCTCGTGCAACTGGCGCCCCGCACCGAGTTGACGGTGGAGTCGCCGCGGGCGCTGACGACGCTGAGCTTGCTGTACTTGACGGGCGGGCTCCAGTGGCAGGCGACCTACAGCGTG
>CAYLJK010000168.1:0-6081 GCA_964383975.1 uncultured Gemmatimonadales bacterium
GTGGCGCGGGCCGAGCGCGCCGCGGGCACGGTGGTGGACCTGAGCTGGAGCGCGGACTCGGACGGCGGCGGCACGTACCACCCGGTCGTCCGGTACGTGACCCGGGGCGGGGACACGGTGACGTTCGTCTCGAACGTCGGCTCGAACCCGCCCTCGCGCCGCGTCGGCGAGGCGATCGAGGTGCTCTACGACCCGGCGGACCCGATGCGCGCCCACACGGCCGGGTTCTTCTCGCTGTACATCGGCTCGTTCGTCACGGGGATCCTGGCGCTGGTCTTCGGCGGCATCGGTTTCGGGTGGCTGTACCTGAGCCGGCGCGCCCGGCTGCGGACGGAGGAGACCCGCCGGACCGGACGCCGGGTGGCCGCGAAGGTCGTGGCGATCGAACGCCGGACCAACATCCGGGTGGGCGCGCGCAGCCCGTGGCGCATCGTGGCGCAGTGGGACGACGGCGGCGAGGTGCATGTGGCCCACAGCGCCAACCTCTGGTACGACCCGACCGACCACGTCGGCGAGACCATCGACGTGTACGTGGACCGCAACAACCCGCGGCGCGCCGTGGTGGACACGGACGCGCTCCCGCCGCCGGCCGGGTAGCGGGGGCAGCGGACTCCGGGAGGTCGCATGCGCAGGGTCCTCGCGCTGGTGGTGCTGCTGGCGATCCCCGCCGCCGCGACGGCGCAGGACGGCTCCTCCCTCAGGGGCCGCCACCAGGTCATGGTGCTGGGCGGCACGCTCACGGCGGTCCGCTCCGGCGCCGCGCTCACCGACACCGGCGTCCCCGTGGACGCCGATGTCACCGCGGTCTTCCCCGGGCTCGGGTACGCCTGGTGGGTGAGCGAGCGCGCCGCGGTCGGCGTGCGGGTCGGCGTCCTCCACGTGAGCTCCGATGTGCGGCCCCAGCCCGCGACCGTGGTCCACGAGACCGCGACCGTCATGCCGGTCCTCCTGCACCTGCGGCTCCAGCCGTTCCTGCTCACGGCGTCGAACCGCATCCGCCCCTACGTCACCCTCGGCCTCGGCCCCGTCATCGCGCACGCCACCAACGTGTACACCGGCGCGAACCAGAACCTCGACAGCGTCAACGAGATGGCCATCGGCTCCCTCGCCGCCGCCGGCGTGGACGGCTCCGTGACCTCCCGCCTGGTCGTCGGGTTGGACGCGGGCTTCTGGTTCATCCCGGAGTTCGCGTGGCGGGTCGGGCCGGAGGCGGGATGGAGCTCGCCGGTGGTGATGGTGAGCGTGGGGTGGCTGCTTGGCGGAGGTGACAGGTGATCGGTGATGGGTGAGGAGGTGATGGGTGATGGGCGATGCGTGCCCCACCCCCGACTCCCGTTACTGCCCAGTGCCCGCCGCCGATCGTCTGCTCGCATACCACGTTCCGACCCGCTCCCGCACCCAGCGGTCGCCATCCCGGTGCGTGTATTCGTTGGTGCGCGGCGAGTAGGTGTAGTCCGCCGACCACCGCTCCACGTTCCGCACGCACTCGGCCACCGCGTGCACACAGTGGTCGAGGTCCGCCCTGGTGGTCATCGGGTGGAACGAGAGGCGCACCCAGCCGGGCTTGGTGGACAGGTCCCCCCGGTCGATGCGGTCGGTGATCTCCCTGGAGCGCGTCGGGTCCACGTTCAGCAGGTAGTGGCCGTACGTCCCCGCGCAGGAACAGCCGCCGCGGGACTGGACGCCGAAGCGGTCGTTGAGCAGCCGCACCAGCAGGTTGTAGTGGATGCCGGGGACGTAGAACGAGAGCATCGCCAGGCGGTGCCGGTGGCCGCGGGCGAGCAGCTGGAGGTGCGGGATGGACTGGAGGGCGTCCATCGCGTACGGGACGATCTCGCGCTCGCGCCCCAGCATACGGGCGGTGCCCATCTCCTCCTTGAGCTGCACCGCGAGCGCCGCGCGGATGGCCTGGAGGAAGCCCGGGGTCCCGCCGTCCTCGCGCGCCTCGATGTCCTCGACAAAGGCGTACTGCCCCCACGGGTTCGTCCACGTCACGGTTCCGCCGCCGGCGTCGTCCGGCACCGGGTTGCGGTAGAGCCGGCGGTCGAAGATCAGCACGCCGGCGGAGCCCGGCCCGCCGAGGAACTTGTGCGGCGAGAAGAGCACCGCGTCGAGCCGCTCCTCGGGGTCCTCGGGGTGCATGTCGATGTCCACGTACGGGGCGCACGCGGCGAAGTCCACGAACGCGACGCCTCCGGCACGGTGCAGCAGCTTCGCCATCGCGTGCACCGGCGTGCAGATCCCGGTCACGTTCGAGCAGGCGGTGAAGGCGCCGATCCTGACCGGCCGCGCGCGGTAGCGGCCCAGCAGCTCCTCGAACGCCGCCAGGTCCACGACGCCGTCCTCGTCGGGCGGGATGACGACCACGTCGGCGATCGTCTCGTACCACGACGTGTGGTTCGAGTGGTGCTCCATGTGGCTCACGAACACCACTGGCCGCTCCGCCTCGGCGAGCTGGACGTGGTGCCGCAGATCGAACGGCGCCTTGAGGCCCAGGATGCGCTGGAACTTGTTGACCACGGCGGTCATGCCGGAGCCGCAGGTGAGGATCACGTCGTCGGGATCGGCGTGCACGTGCCGCTTGAGGAGGTCGCGCGCCTCGCGGTAGGCGAGCGTCATCGAGGTCCCGGTGACGCTGGACTCGGAGTGCGTGTTCCCAACGAACGGCCCGAAGTCCTCCAGCAGCCGCCGCTCGATGGGCGCGTAGAGCCGGCCGCTCGCCGTCCAGTCGGCGTACACGATCCGCTGCTCGCCGTACGGCGACCGGAACGTCTGGTTGTAGCCGACCGTGTTTCGCCGGTACGGCTCGAAGTACTCCTCCAGTACGCTCAACCGCACCTCGCGGCGATTCTGGTCCGTCGGTCTGCGGCAAACGGGACGGAATATGGCTGCGTGTCGCTCCCGCTGCCAGAGAAGCCAGGGGGCTGAGCTGGTGACGGGTGCTGGGTGATGAGGTGGTCGGAGGTGGGGCATGGGTGATAGCTTCGTCGGGTCGTTGCACCCATCACCCATCTGTCAAGACCCATCGCCGCATCGGCGGGAGACGACCATGACCGAACGGGACCATCTGATCCTCGTGACCGGCGCCACCGGGCAGCAGGGGGGCGCCACGGCCCGCGCGCTGCTCCGGTCCGGCCACCGGGTCCGGGCGATGACCCGCAAGCCGGAGAGCAGCGCGGCCCGCGCGCTCGCCGCCCTCGGCGCCGAAATCGTGAGCGGGGACCTGGACGACGCCGACTCCCTGCGCCGCGCGCTGAAGGGGGCGTGGGGCGTGTACGGGGTGCAGAACACCTGGGAGGCGGGGGTCGAGCGGGAGGAGGAGCAGGGGAAGCGCCTCGCCCAGGTCGCCCGGGAGGCGGAGGTGCAGCACTACGTGTACGCCTCGGTCGCCTCGGCGCATCGGAAGACCGGCATCCCGCACTTCGACAACAAGTGGCGCGTCGAGGAGACCATCGCCCGGCTCGGCTTCCCCTCGTGGACCGTCGTCCGGCCGGTGTTCTTCATGGAGAACTTCCTCGGGCCGTGGTTCAAGCCGGGGATCGATCAGGGGCAGCTGCTGATCGGCCTCAGGCCCACGACCGTGCTCCAGATGATTGCCGTGAGGGACATCGGGGAGTACGGCCGCATCGCCTTCGAGCGCCACGCCGAGCTGAACGGTCGGGCGGTGGACATCGCCGGCGACGCCCTGACGATGCCCCAGGCGGCGGCGCTCATGAGCCGGCGCCTCGGCCGCCCCGTCGTCCACGTGCCCGTGCCGATCGAGGAGATCCGCAAGGCGAGCGTCGAGTACGCCATCATGCTGGAGTGGTTCGAGGCGGTGGGCTACGACGCCGACATCGAGGCGAACGCGAGGGCGTTCGGCGTCCGCCCGACCCGCTTCGCGGATTGGGTGGGAGCGGTGATGTGAGCGGCGACGCGTGATGGGTGATGAGGTAGTGGGAGGTGGGTGATGGCTGCAACGATGCAATGTACCCACCACCCACGCCCCATCTCGTGGCACCTCATCACCTATCACGCATCACCCATCACGTCGTCTGATCACTCCCCACCCACCGGCGCCGAGCGCCAGGAAGATCACCGCCTGCACCACCGTCCGGACCTGGACCGGGTCGGCGGTGAGGCCGATGGCCAGGAAGGCGGCGCCGAGCAGCGCGATGAGGCCGTACACCAGCACCATCACGCGCGAGGCGCGGCGACGCGTGCCGGCCGTGTCCGTGCCGAACGCCCGAAAGAAGGCGATGAGGCCGAGGGCGGCGCCCACGTCGAGCACGGCGAACATCGCCCAGAAGACCGTCGTCTTCCCGGCGATGGCCGCGGTGCCGAGGAACGGCTCGACCATCCGCGCGTAGAGGAACGCGCCGACGTTGCTCCCCAGCAGCGAGCCGAAGACGCCGTACAGGAAAGCGTAGCCCATGTACACCGCCTTGCGGTCCGGCGGCGCGACGAGGCCGATGAAGCTGTAGTACTTGGGGTGCGCGGTCATCTCGCCGATGGAGAAGAGCGCGATGCCGGCGACGAACACCCACGGGTTGGCGGAGAGCGCGAGGAGGCCGAAGCCGGCGGCGCCGATGAGCATCCCTGTCACCATTGTGGGGAGCGCCTGCCGCGCCGCCACGAGCCGGCTCACCACGACCTGGAGGAGCACGATCGTACCGGCGTTGATGACCGTCGCGTGCTCGATGTCGAACCGGAAGGTGACGTCAAGGCCGAGGCCGCGGAGCAGGGCGGTGACCGCCGCACTCACCGGCTCGCGGTCCACCACGTCCCGCAGGTACCAGAGAACCGAGCCGAAGGTCTGGAAGTAGAGGATCCAGAAGACCGAGTACACCACGATCATCAGCATGAAGCGCGCGTCGCCCAGCACCTCGGCGGCGCCGGCGAGCACCTCGCGCAGCGACTTGGTGCTCGCGGGCCGCGCCGGTTCCCGGAAGACGAACACCGTCGGGAGCAGCATCAGCGCGCAGTAGAGCGACGAGGCCAGGAAGACGTAGCGCCACGAGAAGCCGCGCAGCCAGCTGACGACGAGGGGCGCGAGGAAGGCGCCGAGGTTGATCATCCAGTAGTAGATGCCGAACCCGAACGCGCTCGTCGTCTCGTCGGTGGTCCGCGCGATGGTCCCCGTGATGATCGGCTTGAACAGCCCGGAGCCCGTCGCCATCACCAGCAGCGACAGGAAGACGAGCGCGTACGCGGAGCTGTGCCCGGCCGCGAAGTAGCCGGCGGCGAGGAGGCTGAACGCCACGAGCAGCATCCGCCGGTAGCCGTAGCGGTCGGCGAGCGCGCCGCCAAGGATCGGGAAGACGTACGTGAAGGCGTACACGCTCCCCTGGAGGAAGCCGACCGCCTGTGTGGAGAAGCCCAGCCCACCCCGGGCCACCGCCAGGGTGAGGTAGCCCGCGAGGATGGAGTTCATGCCGTAGTACGCGGCACGCTCGAACAGCTCCATCACGTTGGCGGTCCAGAAGGTCGGCGAGTACTGCCGCAGGAAGCTCACGCGCGCCATCGGGGGGTCTCCGGTGGTGGTCAGCGGCCGGGGGCCGGAACGGCGCGGGCGCGGATGCGGACGGTGCGCTCGAGCTCGTCGGCGTACTGGAGCACCTTCTGCCGCAGGTCGAGCGGCAGGTCGGGATGGTCCGCAAGGTACTGCCGCACCGCGGCCAGCGCCGCCTCCGACGTCTGGCCGCCGAGGAACGCGCCGAGCCAGGCCCCGAGAAAGAAGATGCGGCGGTGCGCCCGGATGAACGGCAGCGAATCGAGCGCCGGTCGCAGGAAGGGGAGCGTGAGCCCCTGGTGCTCGATCGCGTTGAACGCCCCGAGGCTCCCGGACGCCCAGTCCTCGTTCAGCGAGCGATCGGTGAACCACGCGGTGAACAGGGCGGCCTTGACCGCCGGGTCGCGCCGCGCCGCGCCCGCGATGTACTGGCGGCGGCGCCCGTCGGGCGTGGTGTCCCGCGCCGCCTGCGCCGCCGCCAGCGACTCGGCGTCGGGGGCGGCGAGCACGCGCAGGCGCGTCACGATGTCCCAGCGCGTCGGGTCGCGGAGCGGCTCCCCCGCCGCGGAGTCCGCCGCGAAGAGCGCCGT
>CAYLJK010000169.1:0-6072 GCA_964383975.1 uncultured Gemmatimonadales bacterium
CCGCGTCCCGTCCCGCCCCTCCCACCAGAAGGCGTTGTAGGGGAGCTGGGTGGAGTCGTTCCACCGGATCTTCTGCGTGACGAACGCGTCGAACCCCGAGAGCCGGTAGATCTGCGGCAGCGTCCAGGGGTAGCCGAACGAGTCGGGCGTCCACGCCACGCGCGCCCGGCGTCCGAAGCGGCGCTGGAAGTAGCGCTGGCCGTAGAGTCCCTGGCGCGCGAGCGACTCGCCGGACGGCAAGTTCTGGTCGGGCTCGACCCACCACCCGCCCACCAGCGCGAACGTCCCATCGGCGACCGCCGGCGCCAGCGAATCGGACAGCGCTGGCTCGAGGCGGTCCATCGCGTCGAAGTACGCCGGCGCGCTGGCGGCGAAGACGTAGCCGGGGAAGGCGCTCGCGATGCGGAGCGAGCTGCGCCACGTGTTCCGGATGACGTCCACGGTCTCGCTCCACGGCCACAGCCACGCGGCGTCGATGTGCGAGTTGCCGACCAGGTGCAGCGTGTCCCGGCGGATCTCGGCGGCCAGCGGTGCGTAGGCGTCACGGTGCCGCGCGGCGAGGTCCCGGTACCCCGCGGCGTGGCCGAGCGCCGCCAGCCACGGACGCGCCTCGGGCCGCGGCACGGCGGGGGCGCGGCCGGCGAGCGCCAGGGCCATCCCCCAGCCGTCGGCGTACTCGGGGAAGCCGGGCTCGCGCAGCCGGGCCGCCGGGAACGACCACCAGCCACGACCCGGCTCCAGCACCACCTGGATGCGGAGCGTGTCGCCCGGGCGACATGACTCGCACAGCGAAACGCGGCCGCGGTCCCACGGTCTGGTGCCATCGTTCACCCGGTACGTGGCACGCGGGCCGAACTCGGCGGCGAGCAGGTCCACCGTGAGGCCGGCGAGCGCGAAGGGAACGATCAGCGTCGTCTGGAGCCGTCGCGTGCCGGACGTGGAGTCGACCACCCAGGAGCCGATGGCCATCCGGGCGCCGAGCGCGCGGAGGAGGGCGGCCTGCTCCACGCCGAGCGCCGCCGTGCGGCGTCCCCCCTCCCAGGCGAGCGACACGGTGAGGGCGGTCGTCCGGAGTGCTGCCCGCCGCAGCTCCTCGAAGGTCGGGGCAAAGGCCAGATCGCGGGGCGCGCCGGGCTCCAGCGTGCCGAGGGAGTCGCCGGTCCATCGCGTGCGCCCTTGCTCGAAGCGCGCGGTGACGCCGCGCAGCGGCGCCGGCCCCCACGCCGTGACGGTGGCGCTTGCCCGCGCCTCCAGGTCCGCGCCGTTCCAGGTGAGCGGCCCCGAGAGGCGGAGCGGCCCGGCCACGACGGCGCTCGCCGGGAGACGGTGCCCCGCCGCCAGGTCCGGCGGCCGGCGGACCGCCGTGCGTACGCCGTCGAGCGGGCTCTCGCCCGGGGCCGGTGCGAGCCGGCCGAGGACGTCGAAGCCGCCGCCGCGGTTGATTACCTTGAGAAGGACCGTGTTCCACCCGGAGGCGAGCCGCACCGCGACCGTGTCCCGGCCGGGGCCGATGCCGCGCGGCACGATGTGCAGCCAGACGCGCTGGCCGTTGAGCCACGCGATCAAGTCGTCGTCACTGTCCATGACGAGGTGCGCCGTCAGCTCGCGGGGCGCCCACACGTAGGCGAGGGCATACGCCGCGGACCAGTCGCGCGGGCTGGTCAGGGCGCGGTTCAGGTTGATGGCGCCGAGCGAGTCGGCGTCGGCGGGCGTCCAGGCGCCGCCGGCGGCGACGTCCCCGGAGTCGGGCCGGGCCGCGGCCTCGCTCCCCAGGTAGTCCCGGACCACGCCGGCCGCACCGGTGTCCGCGGCGATCGGCCCGCGCAGCAACCACCGCCGGATGACGACGTCCTGCGCTCGCAAGGTCGTGGCGCCGAGGGCCAGCACCCCGGCTGTCAGGACGAGGAAACGCCCCTGCACCGTCTTCATCTCTTCCGCCCTCCCGCTGACCCGCCCTGCCGCTACTTCCGTCCCTTCTTCACCCACACGTCGAACAGGACCGCGAACAAGATGATGACGCCCTTCGCGATCTCCTGCCAGAACGACTGCACGCCCAGGAGATCGAGCGCGTTGTTCAGCACGCCGATGAGCAACGCACCGACGAATGCGCCCCACGCGCTGCCGATGCCGCCGAAGAGCGACGTGCCACCGATAACCGCCGCGGCGATCGCGTTCAGCTCGTAGAGCATGCCGGCGTCCGGACCGCCCGAGCGGAGCTGCCCGACCAGCAGCACCGCGGCGAGCCCCGCGCAGGCGCCGCTGATGACGTACACGCCGAGTTTGATGCCCGGCACGCCGACGCCCGAGAGCCGCGCCGCCTCCTCGTTCCCGCCGACCGCGAAGACGTAGCGCCCGAAGCGGGTACGGGTGAGCACGAACGCGCCCGCTGCCACCAGCACGAGCATCACCACGGCTGGGACCGGGAAGCCGGTCGGGAGCCCGGGGACGGGGAGCCGCCCGCCGCCGAGGCGGTGGAGCGCGTCGAGCGCATCCACCTTCCCCGCGTAGGCGGGGTCGGCCGCGTCCGGGAAGCCGATCGGCACGCCGCGCGTGAGCAGCCGCGCAAGCCCGCGCCCCACGGTCATCGTCGCGAGGGTGACGATGAACGGCGCCACCCGCAGCCACGCGATGAGCGTGCCGTTGAGCACGCCGAGCAGCGCGCCCGTGCCGATCCCCGCGAGCGCCGCCGCCACGGCGGCTCCGGCAGGCCCCAGCGCCGCGATCACGGCGGCATCGGTGAGCGTCGCAGCGGCCAGCACACCGGCCAGGGCGACGATGGACCCCACCGAGAGATCGATTCCCGCGGTGATGATGACGTAGGTCATCCCCAGCGCGAGGATCGCGTTGATCGAGACGTGAAGGAGGATGGTGGTGAGGTTCGCGCGGGTGAAGAACCCGGGCACGAAGAGCGAGGCCAGCAGCACCAGGAGGGCGAGCACCAGGCTCACCCCGTAGCGGGCCATGACCGTGCGCGGTGTCACGCGGCGCTCCGGGCGGCCGGAAGCGCGAGCGCCATCATCGCCTCCGCGGTCGCGGTGGCCCCGTCGAGCTCCCCGCGCACCACGCCCTCGCTCATCACCAGGATGCGGTCCGCCAGTGGCAGCACCTCGGGCAGCTCGGACGAGATGACGAGAAGGGCGCGGCCCTCGTCGGCCAGGGCGCGCAGCCGCCGGTGGATCTCGCCCTTCGCGCCGACGTCCACGCCGCGCGTCGGTTCGTCCACGATGAAAATACGCGCCTCGGCGAGCAGCCACTTCGCCATCACCACCTTCTGCTGGTTGCCGCCCGAGAGGGTGCCCGCCGCGCGCTCCAGCTCCGGCGGGCGCAGCTCCAGCGCGTCCACCGCCGCCTGAGCCCGCGCACGCTCCGCCTCCGTCCGCACCACGCCGAAACGGCAGAGCGCGGGCAGGACGGCCAGGGTGACGTTCTCCCGCACCCGCATGCCGAGCACCAGGCCCTGCGTCTTGCGCTCCTCGGGGAGGTACACGACGCCGCGGGCGATCGCCTCCCGCGGGCCGCGCGGCCGGTAGGGCGCGCCGTCCAGTTCGACCTCCCCGCCGTCCCACGCGTCCGCGCCGGCGAGGCAGCGCGCGACCTCCGTCCGCCCCGCGCCCACCAGCCCCGCCAGCGCCACGATCTCCCCCGGGCGAACGGTGAGCGAGACGTCGCGCACCGCAGGCGGTCTCGAGAGGCCGCGCACGCGCAGGACCACTGCGCCCTCCCGCGCGCCGCCGCGGCCGGCGACACGCTCCCACTCGACGTCCCGCCCGACCATGTGCCGGACGATCGCCGCGTCGCTCGCCTCGGCGATGGCACCGTGCCAGATGCGCCGCCCGTCGCGGAGCACCGTGACGCGGTCGGCGACCCGGCGCAGTTCCTCGAGGCGGTGCGTCACGAAGACAATGGCCAGCCCCCGGTCCCGCAGCGCCCGCACCTGCGCGAAGAGCCGCTCCGCCTCGCGCCCGGAGAGGGCGGCGGTCGGCTCGTCGAGCGCGATGACACGCGCATCGCGGACCAGCGCACGCGCCAGCTCCACCAACTGCTTCTGCGCCACCGTGAGCCGCGCGACAGGCACGGCGGGGTCGAACTCCGCGCCGAGCTCCCCCAGCGCGGACGCCGCGCGGGCTCGCTCCGCGGCGCGGTCGAGGACGCCACGCCGCGTCGGCTCGATACCGAGCATCACGTTCGCCGCGGCGCTCAGCTCCGGCACCAGCGCGAACTCCTGGTAGATGACGGTGATGCCGCGACGCAGCGCGTCGCGCGGGCCCGCGAATACCACCACCTCTCCGGCGAGCGTCACACTCCCCGCGTCGGCACGCTCCGCCCCCGCCAGGACCTTGAGCAGCGTGGACTTCCCCGCCCCGTTCTCACCGAGCAGCGCGTGCACGCTCCCGGCCTCGAGGTCGAGGTCCACACCGTCGAGCGCGACGACGCCGGGGTACCGCTTGTAGATGCCGGAGAGGGAGAGGACGGGCGAAGGCGCGGGCACGGGGCGGAACCTAGGGACCGTCCCGCTCCAACGCCACCGGGAGGGTTCGCCGCGGCAACCCCATGCCGTGGCCGGAGTTCGCAAACATATGTGTTGATAAAGTTGGCGAACGTGACTAGTATTCGCCTTACCATGATCAGCGATAGCGCAGCCGTCTCCGGCCACAAGGGCCTGCGGGGTCAGGTCCTCATCGAGTTGAAGAAGTCGCAACCCGTTACCGCCAAAGAGCTTGGCTGGCGGTTCGCCGTGTCGGCGAACGCTGTCCGCCGGCACCTCAAGGAGCTGGAGGCGGAAGGACTGGTCGAGGTGGGGCGGGAGCAGCACGGCCTCGGAGCCCCCACGCACGTGTATCGGCTGTCGGAGCACGGGGAGGCGCTCTTCCCGAACGGCTACCGGGACGCGCTGCTGACGACGCTCGAGCTGATCGAGGCAAAGGACGGCCGCGCCGGGGTGGTCCGGCTGTTCGAGGCGCGCTATGCCGCCCTTGCCGAGCGGTTGCGGGCCGAGTTGGCGGTGACGCCGCCCGACCGTCGGCTCGCGGTGGTCGCGCGCGCTCTCTCGGAGGCGGGTTACATGGCGGAGTGGGAGGCGGATGGCGGGACGTTCCGGCTGGCCGAGCACAACTGCGCGATGCGGGCCGTCGTGGAGCGCTTCCCCGAGTTGTGCGCCGTCGAGGAGCGCTTCCTCGAAGACGTCCTCGGCGCGGAGGTCCAGCGGCGGGAGCACATCGTGCGCGGCTGCAACTCCTGCGAGTACGCCATCAGCTTCGCGGACGGCGAGCGCCGCCCCGCGGGGGAGCGGATCGAGGTATGAGCACCGCGATCGAGGCCCACGTCCAACAGCCGTACAAGTACGGCTTCTACACGGACATCGACGCCGAGACCGTCCCGCCCGGGCTGAACGAGGACATCATCCGGCTCATTTCCCAGAAGAAGCGCGAGCCGGCGTTCATGCTCGAGTGGCGGCTGAGAGCGTACCGGCATTGGCTGACGATGCAGGAGCCAACGTGGCCGAACGTGAAGTACCCGCCGATCGACTACCAGGCGATCCGCTACTACGCGGCGCCGAAGCAGCAGAAGCGGCTCGACAGCCTCGACCAGGTGGACCCGAAGCTGCTCGAGACGTTCGAAAAACTGGGCATCCCGCTCTCGGAGCAAAAGCGGTTGGCCGGCGTGGCCGTTGACGCGGTCTTCGACAGCGTCTCGGTGGCGACGACATTCCGCGAGGAGCTGCACCGGCACGGCATCATCTTCTGTGCCTTCAGCGAGGCGGTGCGTGAGTACCCGGCATTGGTCGAGCAGTACCTGGGCTCGGTCGTGCCGGCGACGGACAACTTCTTCGCCGCGCTCAACTCGGCGGTGTTCAGCGACGGGTCGTTCGCCTACATCCCCAAGGGCGTGCGCTGCCCGATGGAGCTCTCCACCTACTTCCGCATCAACGCGTCGAGCACCGGTCAGTTCGAGCGGACGCTCATCGTGGCGGACGAGGGGAGCTACGTCAGCTACCTCGAGGGCTGCTCCGCCCCGCAGCGCGACGAGAACCAGCTGCACGCCGCGGTGGTCGAGCTGATCGCGCTCGACGAC
>CAYLJK010000170.1:0-6071 GCA_964383975.1 uncultured Gemmatimonadales bacterium
CGGGGAGGCCGAGCACGTCGGTGACGCCGAGCGCGACGAGCACCTTCCGCATCGCCAGCATCCCGTAGCCGATGCCGATGCAGTTGAGCGGGATACCGAAGACGAAGGCGCGGGTGGCGCGCAGCAGCGCCGCCGCGCGCCCGCTGTAGCGGTGCTCGATGAGCTCGGCGTCGGTCATCACTTCGGCGCGCCGCCACAGCCGGGCGAGGAGCACCGCCATCGTCACGTGGGCGAAGGCGAAGCTCCACCACTCCCAGTTCCCCGCGATGCCGCGGCGCGCCACCAGCCCCGCCACGTAGAGCGGGGTGTCCACGTTGAAGGTGATGGCCGCCATGGAGGCGCCGGCGAGCCACCACGGGATGGCGCGGCCGCCGACGAAGTACTCGGCGAGCGAGACCGAGCCCCGCCGGGCGAGGACCAGGCCCAGCCAGAGGGTGCCGCCGAGATAGCCTGCGACGACGACCCAGTCGAGGGGACTCACACCCCGTCCTGGAGGAGGCGCTTGGCCGCGGCCGCCTGCATCACCTCGTCGCCGCTCCAGGCGCAGAGCTCCGGCCCGTCCCCCGGGATCTCCCGGAGGCGCCGCGGGTGCCCGAAGAGCACGACGGTCGCGGGACGCGCGAGCAGTTGCTCGAGCCGCCGCCGGTTCTCGCGGGACAGCGCGGCGCGGCCCTTCCAGGACTTCACGTCGGCGAACAGCAGGACGATGCGCTCGTCCGCGTGCGGCCGCACCTCGGCGCCGCGCACCGTCAGTTCCTCGACGAAGCGCGTGCGCGGCGGCAGCGGGTACGGGCCGCCCGCATCGTCGTCCACGACCTCCACGGTCACCGCGCGGCGCACCTGCGCCCCGTCGCCCCGGATCCAGCGCGCCGCCGCCATCGCCAGCTGGTGGCCCCGCGCGCGGTGCCAGGTCTGGTCGGCGTCCGGGAGCGGAGCCGGCGGCGCGGCCTGGCCACGCACCCGGCCCAGCCGCCCGGCCGCCTCGGCCGCCCGCCCCGCCAGGACGCCGTCCCCCGCCACCGCCGCCGCGATCGCGGCGAGCACGGCGTCCGCGTCCTGCGGGTAGAGCAGCACGTCGCATCCGGCCCGCAGCGCGGCCACCGCCGCCTGCGCCTCCGTCCGCCCGTGGCGCGCCCCCTCCATGACCAGCGCGTCGGTGACGGTGAGCCCGGGGAAGAACAGGTCCTCGCGCAGCACGTCTCGCAGCAGGAGGCGCGACGTCGTCGCCGCCGTGCCGGACGGGTCCCACGCGGGGTAGGCGACGTGCGCGGTCATCACCGCCGCGACGCCGGCCGCGACGGCGCGGCGGAACGGGGTCAGGTCCCGCTCCAGCAGGTCCCGTCCCGCCTCGACCACCGGCAGCTCGGCGTGCGAGTCGCGCGCCGTGCGCCCGTGACCCGGGAAGTGCTTGGCGCACGCCAGCACCCCCTCAGCCTGGCACGCGGCGATCCACGCCGCGGCCAACGCCGCCACCGTGTCCGCATCCGCACCGAAGCTCCGCGTCTGGACAATCGGGTTCTCGGCCTCGATGTCGAGGTCGCACACCGGCGCGAGCGCCCAGTTGACGCCGAGGTCCCGGGCCTCGCGGGCCGTGATGCGCGCCGCGTCCACGACCGCCGGCTCGCCGAGGCCGGCGAGCGCCATCGCCGGCGGGAGCGCCGTGCAGCCGCGCACCTGCTGCCCCGCCCCGCGCTCGAAGTCGGAGGCGACGAGGAGCGGGCCCCGCGCCGCCGCCCGCAGGTCGCGCGTCAACGCCTGCACCGCGGTGCGTTCGCCGCCGAACACGATGAACCCGCCCACGCCGCGGGCGAGGGCGTGCTCGATGGCGGGCTCGGCTGGCGTGAACCCCTGGTCGCGGTCCCAGCGGATCGCGGGAAGGACGAGCTCGGCGAACGGCGTCATGGGTCAGGCCGGTGTGATGGACCCGAGGATGCGGGGACCCACGGCGCCGGTGGCGCCGGGCTCATTGCCGCTCCGCCCGGTCCAGGTAAGGTACCCCAGGAGCGCGAAGGCGACGGCCTCCTTGGCATCACCGTCGAAGAACAGGTCGTCGAAGCGCCGGTGCACGGCGCCGGGCCAGGCGCGCTCGATGGCGGCGCACAGCGCCGGATTGCGCGCGCCCCCGCCCGAGCGCACCACGTCCCGCGGGGCATGCTCGGCCGGCAAGTGCCGCGCGGCCGCGTCCCCGATGGCGCGCGCCGTCAGGGCCGTCGCGGTGGCGATCACGTCGGCGGGCGCGGCGCTGTGCTCCAGGCACCGGGCGATGAAGCCCCGCACGAAACCCTCGCCGAACTGCTCCCGGCCGGTGCTCTTGGGCGGCGCGGCCCGGAAGTACGGCTGGGCCAGGATCTCCTCCACCACCGGTTCCACCACGTGTCCCGAGGCGGCGAGTCCTCCGTCCTCGTCGAAGGTTCGCCCGGGGACGAGGGCGCGCACGCATGCGTCTATCACCATGACGCCAGGGCCGGTGTCGAACGCCAGCACGGGCGACGGGTCGCCGCGCGGCGGCACGAGCGTCAAGTTCGCGATCCCGCCAAGGTTGAGGAGCACCCGCCACCCGTCCTCGCGCGCGAAGAGGAGGCGGTCGGCCCGCGGCACCAGGGGCGCCCCCTCACCCCCCGCGGCCACGTCTCGCGAGCGGAAGTCGCTGATCACCGCCACGCCCAACCGCTCGGCCAGCACCGCCGGGCTGCCGAGCTGGAGACTGGAGCGCCGCGGCTCGTGCCAGACCGTCTGGCCGTGCGACGCGACGAAGGCGAGCGCGGCCGCGGCGACACCCGCGTCGTCGAGCAACGTCTCCACGCACTCGGCGAACCACGCCCCCAGGTCGGCGTGGAGCAACGCCAGGTCCCGCGCCGTCCCGTGCGCGATCGCCTGCGCGATCCGCCCCTGCCGCTCCGCGCCGTAGGGGACCGTGCGCCGCATCAGCAGCGCCACGCGCGGCGAGCCCTCAACCGGCTCCTCGACGCGGACGAGCGCCGCGGTCACGCCGTCGAGCGACGTCCCGGACATCAGCCCCACCGCCAGCAGCGGGGTGCGCGTCGCGGTCATGCGGGCGGCGGGAAGACCGGCGGCGGGCCCTCGCCGATCGCGCGCCGCGCGTAGCCGTGCGCCTCCGCCAGCAGCCGCTCCGCCTCGCTCCGGTCCACGTTCCGCCGGAGCATCACGATCGCCGTCTTGACATATCCGTCCGCGGCCTCGATCGCCGCGCGCGCCGCAGCCCGGTCCACCCCGCAGACCTCCATGACGATCCGCTCACCGCGGTCCCGCAGCTTCTCCGACGCCGCGTGCAGGTCCACCATCAGGTTCCCGTAGGCGCGGCCCCAGCGGAGCATCGCCCCCGTGGTCACCGTGTTGAGGACCAGCTTGGTGGCGGTGCCCGCCTTGAGCCGCGTCGAGCCGGTCAGCGCCTCCGGACCCACCTTCGGGACGATCGCGACGTCGCAGTTGACGAGCACGTCAGCCGGCGGGTCGGTGCAGGCGAGCAGCACCGTCCTCGCCTCGCGTGCCGCCCCGCGGGCGATCACCCCCCGCACGTACGGCGTGGTGCCGCTGGCCGCGATCCCGAAGACGACGTCGCGCGGCCCCGCCTCCTTCGCATCCACCGCCGCCGCCCCGGCGTCGAAGTCGTCCTCCGCCCCCTCCAGGCTCCGCACCAGCGCCTGGAGCCCGCCGGCGATCGTCCCCTGCACCAGTTCCGCCTCGACGCCGAACGTGGGTGGACACTCGCTCGCGTCGAGCACGCCGAGCCGCCCGGACGTCCCGGCGCCGAAGTAGTAGAGGTGCCCGCCGCTCCGGAACGCCGCCTCCACCAACTCGATCGCCCGCGCGATCTCCGCGCGGCAGGCGTACACCGCACCGGCCACGAGCCGGTCCTGTGCGTGCAGCAGCTCGACGATCTCCAGCGGCGAGGCGAGATCGATCTCCGCCGTCGCCGGGTTGCGCTGCTCGGTGAGGCGGGGATCGAAGGGGGGATGCTTCATCGACGCCCAATCTATTGCGGCCGTTGGGGTTGCGACAGGAGCGGCGAGAAGCGAACCGCGAGTGGCGCGCCCTGCCCCCTCAGTGCCTCCGTGCCTCGGCGCCCGCCAACTCCTTCAGCGCCCGCACCAGCGCGTCCAGCTCGTCCGTCGTCGTGAAGACGTGCGGGGTGACACGCGCGCCATGCACGCCGGCCCCGTCAATGGCCACGGTCCAGATGTGGTGGCGGTCGAACAGCGCCTGCGCCAGCGCCGCGGGCGCGAGCCCTACCACTCCGACGTTCGCGATGGCACAGGCGCGCTGCGGCTGTGACGGCGTGTTGAGCGTGATCCCGGGGACGCCCCGCACCTGGTCGGTCCAGTAGCGCTGCAGCCGGCGCAGCCGCGCCTCCTTGCGCCGGATGCCGATGCGCTCGTGGAAGGCGATGGCGTCGTGAATGGCCAGGTCGGTGTGAACGGGGTGAGTGCCGGTGTGGTTGAGCTTGCGGATGTCGTCGTCCGCGAACCCCGAGTCTGCGAACAGCGGCCACAGTCCCGCGATGCGGTCCCGGCGCACGTAGAGGATCCCCGCGCCGAGCGGCGTGCCCAGCCACTTGTGGAGCGACGCGGCGTAGTAGTCGCAGCCGAGGTCGGGGATACGGTAGTCAAGGTGCGCGAAGGCGTGGGCACCGTCCACCAGCACCGGCACGCCACGCCGCCGCGCCATCGCGCAGATGGCGGCCACGGGGAGGATCTGCCCCGTGATGTTCACCATGTGACAGACCATCAGGAGACGCGTCCTGGGCGTGATGGCACGCTCGTAGAGCCCGATGATCTCCTCGTCGCTCCGCGGGTCGAGCGGCAGGTCCACCACCCGGTTCACGATCCCGAAGCGGCGCGCCTGCTGGCGGAACATGTCGAGCATCGCGCCGTAGTCCTGTCGCGCCATCACCGCCTCGTCGCCCGCGCGCCAGTCGAGGCCCTGGATCACCGTGTCCATGGACTCGGTGGTGTTGCGGGTGACGATCAGTTCCTCGACGGGGCAGCCGGCCAGCTCGGCGAGGCGCCGGCGGGCGGCGAGCTTGTCGTCGGCCTGCCGGGTGCGCATGTAGCGTGACGCCTGGCGGTTGACGTCGCGCACGTGGCCGAAGAACGCCTCGAGGACGGGCTGCGCCTGCATCGAGTAGTAGCCGTTCTCGAGGTTGATGTAGTCGGGTTCGAGCAGGTACCGGCTGCGGATCTCCGCCCAGAACGCGTCGTCCTGCGCCAGGTCCGCGGGGGGCCGCGCCGCCGCGCGGGCCCACAGCTCGTCGCCGAGGAGGGCGGCGAGCGAGGCGCCGGCGACGGTGCGGACAAAGTCGCGCGAGTTCATCGCGGTACCGGCGCCTCCAGCCAGGGCACGCGGGGCCGCGGCTCCTCGAGCAGCCACCGGAACCGCGGCTCCTCCCCCAGCGAGGACTGGGTGCCCAGCAGGACGCCGGCGACGCCCGGGACCAGCGCGAGGCCCTGGCGGCGCCGTCGCTCGGCGGACTGCTGCTTCACATCAGCCTGGCGCTGCACGGTCAGCTGCACGTCCTCACCTCCGAGTCGGTCGTTGCCGCGCCCAGGACACCAGCGCGCCACGGACGGACTGAAGTCCGCCCTCGGCAGCGCCATGGCCTGAAGCCCATCGTGGCACGGTGACGGTTCAGGGCCTGCCGTCGCCGAGGGCGCCCGGCAGGGCGTCCATGCGCCGAGCGGGCACGGCCGCGCAGCCGCACTGGGCGTCCCGGGCTTCACACACGGCCACCGTTCCGCCCTCCCGCCCTCCCGCTCTCCCGCTCCCATCCCGGCATCCAGCGCCGGACCCGCGCGCGGTACGCCCGGTACTCGTCCCCGAAGAGCCGGGTCAGCGCCGGCTCCTCGTACACCACCACGAAGAGATGCGCGATCACAAAGAACCCGAGCACGAAGCCGAGCAGCGCCAGGGAACGGAAGTACAGCGCCGCGCCGCCCAGCGCCGTGCCGGCGCCCAGGTACATCGGGTTGCGCACGTAACGATACGGGCCGCGCACCACCAGGCGCCGCGGCGGATCGAACGGCGCCGGCGTCCCCTTGCCGAGGATCGCGAAC
>CAYLJK010000171.1:0-6060 GCA_964383975.1 uncultured Gemmatimonadales bacterium
AGTGGGGCCTGGCGCGGGGCTTCACCATCCAGGGCGTGCAGGCGATGGAAGGCCAGGCCATCGCGCGCGTGTCCAACGGCAAGGTCTTCGCCCTCGTCACCGACGCGTCCGACCGGATCGTGGGCGTCAGCCTGGCGGAGATCCTGCGCGGGCTGAAGGTGCGGGCGCCGGCCGCTACGGCCTCCGCCTCGGCGGCGGCTGCTGCGCCGGCCGGCGCTGCGGCTGGGGCCGGCAGAAGTCGCGCGTGAAGTTCTCCGCGTTCCGGTGGTACTGCGGGATGACCATCGTCAGGAACTGGGTGGCCCGCGCCGAGTCCACCGACGCCCCTTCCCGGAGGTGGCGCTCCGCCTCGCCGGCGAGGGAGTCGGCCCGCTGCGCGAGGCTGCAGCTGCGCTGCTCCTCGGCGTCCGCCAGGAGGGACGGCATCTTCCGCAGCAGTCCCCAACCGGTGTAGAAGTCGAACGTCGGGAGCTGCTGCGGCCCCGCCCAGGCGCGGCCGCGGCGCAGCAGGTCGAGCGCCAGGTCGATGTCCCCCGACCGCAGGCGTGCCACCGCCGCGACGGCGAAGACCTCGGCCGCCGCCGGGCGGAACGAGGAGTCGGCCGTGGCCGCCTCGGCGAAGACCATCGCCGAATCGGTACGCCCCGTGTTGATGAGGTGGATCGCCATCCAGATCTGGCCGCGCGGGTCGCCTGGCCGGAGCGCGTGGTAGCGCCGCGCCGCCTCCAGGCCCGCCACCGAGTCGGTCTCGGCGATCATCAGCCACCCTTCGGCGAAGTCCGGCGCGTGGGCCGTCGCCTCGCGCACGAACGCGAGCGCCTGGCCCCGGTAGCCGGCGCGCAGGTACATCGAGGCCGCGGCCACCGCGATCGCCCCGCCGCGCACCGTGCTGTCGTTCTGCATGGCATACTGGAGCGTGCCCGCCGCCTCCACGAGCTCGCCGTGTGCGACGCTGTCGGCCGCCTGCCGTTCCGGTGTCCCCTCGCGCAGGGCGGCGGCGTTGCGGGCGAGCACCCCGGCGCGGGCCGAGCGGACCGCCGCGACGCCGACCAGGTACCAGCCGTTCTGGTTCATCCCCTGGTAGGCGAGGAGGTAGTTCTGATGCGCCTGGTCGAGCTCGCCGAGGCGGGCGTAGGCGTAGGCGAGATCGCCGCGGTACAACGGGTTGTTGCGGGCGCGGCTGAGCGCCGCCGTCAGCGACGTGACCGCGTCGGCCCACTCGCCGCGCTCCATGTCGCCCAGCGCCTCGCGGTGCTGCGCGGCGGCGCGGGCGTCGGGCTGCGGGGCCGTCGCGGGGGTGAGCTGGGCGACACGCGCGCGCGCGCGCGCGGCGGCGTGCGCCGCGAGGCCGGTGTCGAGGGACGGGGGCGGCGGCGCGACCTGTGCGGACACCGCGGGAGCGACGAGACCGAGCGCCAGGGCGACGAGGCCGGCGCGCTGAGGGAGGGTGTGACGTGCCATGCGTGAATGATGCCGACTCTCCGGGCGCCGCGCCACCGCCGGGCTGGTCGGAACGCGCTGCGGTGGCGAGATTACAGGATGCGTTCCGCCGCCCTCCTCGGCCTCCTCATCCTCGCCGGCAGTACGCCGGCCGTGGCGCAGCGTGCGCCGTGGGACCCGGGGCCGGCCCTGGTGGAGGGCGCGTACTGCCGCCGGCCCCAGCGCGCGCCGAACACCGACTTCGTGGCGATCGCGGCGGGGGGAGCCCACAGCCTGGGTCTGGAAGCCGACGGCTCGATCGTGGCCTGGGGGCTCAACACTTTCGGCCAATGCAATGTCCCGGCGCCGAACACGGGCTTCGTGGTGCTGGCGGGTGCCGCGGGATTGGTGGCCGTGCGGCGGAAGGCGGCTGCGAGCCGGGAGCCGGGAGCGGGTAGCGGGTAGCACGGAGCCCCGCGGGGCCGCGGTGCTCCCCGCTCCGCGCTCCCTGGGCCCCGCTGTTCAAGCCCCATGCTCGACCGGCGCTCCTTCATCGGCATGGCCACCACGGCCGCGGCGGCGCCGCCCCTCGGCAACGCCCGCGAGCAGTCGCGGTCCCCGCGCGCGGTGATCGTGCGCGAGGACGGCTTCCCGTCCGTGGACGGCGGCCTCTCCCCCGACGCGGTCGCCGCCGCGCTTCGCGGGCTCGAGGTGAGCTTCGCCGACACTGCCGCGCTCGGCGCTCTCGATCGCCGCGCGGCCGACCTGCTCGTCCTTCCCTACGGTTCCGCGTTTCCCAAGGCCGCGTGGCAGGGCGTGCTCGGCTTCCTCGCCGACGGCGGGAACCTGCTGGTGCTCGGCGGCGTGCCCTTTGCCGTCCCCGTCACGCGCGACGGTGCGCAGTGGCGCCAGGAGCAGCGCCTCACCCACTACCACAAGCGGCTCGGGCTCACCCATGCCTTCCCCGTGCGCGCGGAGGCAGGCGTGCGGGTGCTGGTGCCGGATGCCGGCGGCGTCGCGCCCCCCGAGGTGCGGCGCGCCTACGCGGGGTACTGGCGGTTCACGCGAACCAAGGCCGTGCCGGCCGAGGACGGCTCCGACGGCGAGCGCGAGGCGGTCATCGCGCCCCTCGTCGCGCTCGGCGAGGGGCACGAAGCGGCGGCGATGCCCGTGGTCCAGGTGGATCGGCTGCTCGGTCCGTTCGCGGGCGGCCGCTGGGTGTTCGCGATGTACGAGGGCACGTATCCGGCGGCGCTGCTCCGGATGCTGGCGGAGCGGGCGGCGACCGGCGTGCGGCGGCTCGAGGTGCGGCCGACGTACGCCTGCTACCGCGCCTCCGAGACGCCGCGCGTGGTCGTTTCCCTCCGCTCGGGGCGCGCCGAGTCGGCATCGTGCGCGGTCCGCGTGGTGGGGCCGGATGGCCGGGAGGTCGCCGCCGCCTCGCTCGCGCTGCCGGCGGAGGGCGCGATCCGCACCACGGAGGCGGACCTGCGCGCCCCGCGCGGGCGGTCCCACGGCCCGGGCCTGTACCGCGTCGAGGCGGGCTGCGGGGACCTCACCGCCGTGACCGGGTTCTGGAAGCACGACGCGGGGCTGCTCGACGGCGGACCGGTCCTGACCGCGGACGCGCACACGCTCCTGCGCAACGGGGAGCCGTTCCCCGCGACGGGAACGACGTACATGGCGGGAGACGTGCACCGCCGCTTCCTCTTCGAACCGAACCCGGCCGTGTGGGATCGCGACTTCGCCGCCATGCGGGCGGCGGGCTGCAACATCGTCCGCACCGGCATCTGGACGGCGTGGCAGCGCTGCATGCCGCCCGGCGGCGGCGTGGACGAGGGCGTCCTGCGCGCCTTCGAGGCGTTCATCCTCACGGCCCGCCGGCACGACCTGCCGGTCATCTTCACCTTCTTCGCGTTCATCCCCGAGACGTGGGGCGGAGCGAACGCGTACCTCGACCCCCAGGCGCTGCGGGCGCAGGAGGCGTTCGTGACCGCCTTCGCCGAGCGGGTGCGGACCGCGAACGCCGTGATCTGGGACCTCATCAACGAACCGTCGTTCTGCAACCCGCAGCGGCTATGGTCGTGCCGGCCCAACTACGACGCGCACGAGGCGGCGGCGTGGGCGGCGTGGCTCCGCGCCACGTATCCGGAGCCCGACGACGAGCGGTTCCTCGCGCGGATGGCGGAGCGGTGGCGGCTGACGCCCGGGGAGCCGCTGGACCTGCCGCCGCTCGACGAGTTCGGCGACCGCAACCTCTGGGAGCAGGCGCGGCCGCTCCGCACGACGGCATACCGCCGCTTCGCGCAGGACGCCTTCGCCGGCTGGGCACGGCGCCTCGCCGGCGCGCTGCGCCGCGTGAACCCGCGGCAGCTGGTGATGGTCGGGCAGGACGAGGGCGGGACCGGCGAGAGCCCGTCGAACCAGCTCTTCGGCGCGGACCTGGACGCGACCAGCATCCACACCTGGTGGCTCAACGACGATCTCGTCTGGGACCACGTGGTCAGCCGGCCGCCGGGGAAGCCGAACCTCGCCCAGGAGACGGGGATCATGTTCGTCGAGACGCTCGACGGCGTCTCGTGGCGGACGGAGACGGAGGCGCGCGACCTCCTGGAGCGCAAGTTCGCCATCGCGCTCGGCGTCGGGGCGGCCGGCTACATCCAGTGGATCTGGAACATCAACACCACCATGCCGCTCGACAACGAGAGCACCATCGGCCTGCACCGGCCCGACGGCTCGGCGAAGCCGGAGTTCGCCGCCTGGCGCGGCGTCAACCGCTTCGGCGCCGCGCTCGCGCGCGTCGGGCCCCGGCAGAACGAGGAGGTGGTCCTGGTCATCCCGCACGGCAACCTCTGGTCCTCCCGCAACCAGGCGACCGACGCCACGAAGCGCGGGGTGCGGGTCATGGCCTATCATTGCCGTGTCCCCCTGGCCGGCGTCTCCGAGTTCACGCTGGACCGACTCGCGTCGAGGCCGCGGCTCCTCGTCGTGCCCTCGCCGCGCATGCTGAGCGAGGCGGCGTGGCGGAGGCTCCTGGAGCTGGCGCGCGGCGGCGCGACCGTCCTGGTCACGGGGCCGTTCGAAGCCGACGAGTACCTGCTCGCCGCGCCGCGCCTCCCGGAGTGGGGCGTGCGGGCCGACGTGCGCCCCGTGACCCAGGCCGAGGACCTGGTCCTCGGGGACGAGCGCTGGCGTCTGTCCTATCGCGGTGACCGCATGGCGCGCGTGGAGAAGGCCGTGGTCGAGGGCGAGGTGGCGACGCTGCGCCGGTTCGCCGCCGGCCGCGGGCAGCTGCTGTGGTGCCCGCTCCCCGTCGAGCTGGCCGCCGAGGTCGAGCCGGCGGCGGCGCTCTATCGCGCGGCGCTGGCGTCGGCGGGCGTGCGGCCGGGCTTCACGGTGCGCCAGGGGGACGATCCCGCCGTGTTGATGTGGCGGGCGGGATACCGGGATGCCGTCCTCTACACGCTGGTCTCGGAGCGCGCGGAGGGAACCGACATCGAACTGCGCGACGGGGAGACGGGAGCCGTCGTGCGTGCTCGCCTACCGGGCCAGCGTGCGGCGATGGTGTTGGTCGGCCGGACCGGGCAGGAACTCGCCCGGTACGGCGGTGATGCGGTGATGCGTGATGAGTGACGCGTGATGAGGAGATGGGAGACGCGTGATGGGAGATGGGTCCCGATTCCCCATTCCCGATCCCCGTTCTCCACCGTTGCCTAGCCCATTGCCCATTGCCTATTGTCTCTTCTTCCGTGCCCACCTTCCTCGCCAGCACCGAGCTCCAGGCCGCCGTCCTCCAGGCCGCGGTCACCGTCTCCCTCGCCGGGCTGTGCGCCCTGGTGTATCGCCGGTTCCGGAAGGCGTGGTTCGGCTGGTTCGCGGTGGCCTTCGGCCTGCTCACGCTGCGCCTCGCGCTCATCATCACCTTCCTCCTCACCGAGGCGTGGGCGTGGCTCTTCTGGCACCAGGTCGCCACGGCGTGGACGGCGCTGGCGCTGTTATGGGCGGCGCTGGTCTTCTCGCGCGGGCAGCGCTGGCGTGCCAGCTACCTCCTCTGGGTGCTGCTGCCGCCGGCCTGGTCGTACGTCGCCATCTTCCGGCTCGACAACTTCCTCCTCGCGGCGGGACCGGCCGCGGGGTTCCTGAGCGTCGTCACCGTCGGCACGGGGTGGATCTTCTTCCGCCACTGGCGGCGGGTGCGCGCGCCGGGCGCCGGCGTGCTGGCGCTCGCCATGATGCTGTGGGGCCTCCACTACCTCGACTACCCCTTCCTGCGGGCGCGCGGCGGCTGGGCGCCGTGGGGCTACTACCTCGACATCCTCTTCGCGTTGGCCACCGGGGCGGGCATCCTGCTGCTCCTCCACGACGACCTGCGGCGCGGCCTCGGCGCGCTGCTCACGCTCTCGGGGGACCTCCAGCGCGGCGCGCCGGGGGGGGACCTGCTGGGCACGCTGCTCGAGCGCCCGCTGGCCCTGCCGGCGGTGCGGGGGAGCGCGCTGGTGCAGCGGCGCGACGGGCGCGTGACGGTGCTGCGCGGGGCGGGGACGTGCGCGTCGTGGAGGGCGCTCGCCGTGGACGGCGGCTCCGCCGCCCCGATCGAGACCGCCATCCGGCTGGGGCGGCCGCTGTTCGTGGCCGACTGGC
>CAYLJK010000172.1:0-6048 GCA_964383975.1 uncultured Gemmatimonadales bacterium
ATCGAAGTCACAGCATAGATCCAACCGGGGGTTGGCGCTCGGCCGCGTGGCCGAGAGCGACTCGCCGCGCGCCCGCGCGCTGACAAGCCGGCGCGGTGCGCGATATCTTCCCCGCCATGGCCGCGCCCTCGCTCTCCCTGCACCCCGAGCGGCTCACCCCGCCGCCGATCGGGCTCGACGCCCGGTCCCGGATCGAGCACCTGTTCCTGCTCCAGCGCGCCCACGCCCCGGCCATGGCGCGGACCACGGCCGCCGAGCGCCGGGAGCGGCTGCGGCGCCTGCGCGCGGCCGTTGTCGCGCGCCGGCAGGCGGTCCTCGATGCGCTCTGGTCCGATCTCCATCGGGCCCCGGCCGAGACCGAGCTCACGGAACTGCACGTCGTGCTCGCCGAGCTGGACCACGCGGTCCGGGCGCTCCCCGGGTGGATGCGCGGCCGGCGCCTGCGGAGCGCGCTCACCGTCCTCGGCACGACGTCGCGCCTGGTGTACGAGCCGCGCGGGGTCGCGCTCGTCCTCGCACCGTGGAACTACCCCTTCCACCTGGTGCTCAACCCGCTCACCTCGGCGCTCGCGGCTGGCAACTGCGTCATCTGCAAGCCGTCGGAGAAGACGCCCGCGACGGAGGCGGTGCTCCGCGAGCTGATCGGGGCCGCCTTCCCGCCGGAGGAGGTGGCGATGGTCGAGGGCGGGCCCGACGTCGCCGCGGCGCTGCTCGAGCAGCCCTTCGACCACATCCACTTCACCGGCGGGACGGCGATCGCGCGCCGGCTGATGGCCGCCGCGGCGCAGCACCTCGCGACGGTCACCCTGGAGCTGGGCGGCAAGTCACCGTGCGTCGTGGATGACACGGCCGACGTGGAGGCGGCCGCCGATCGGATCGTGTTCGGCCGGTTCATGAACGCCGGCCAGGCGTGCATCGCACCGGACTACGTGCTGGTGCACGCCTCGCGCGAGACGGCGATGGTGGATGCGCTCCGGCGCGCCGTCGGCAGGATGTACGGACCCGACGAGGCGGTACGGCGCCGCACGGCCGACTTCGGCCGGATCGTGGACGGTGCGCACTTCGAGCGGCTCGCGGAGCTGTTCCGGCGCACGGTGGCGGCCGGAGCGGAGGTGGTGACGGGAGGCGAGTTCGACGCTGCCGAGCGCTACGTGGCGCCGACCGTGCTCCGGCGCGTGACCCCGGAGATGGCGGCGATGCAGGAGGAGATCTTCGGGCCGATCCTCCCGGTGCTGGCGTGGCGCGACCGGGACGAGGCGCTGGCGGTGATCCGCGGGCTCGACAAGCCCCTGATGCTCTACCTCTTCACGCGGGACCGGGAAACGGCGCGGTGGTTCGTGGCCGAGACGCGCGCCGGCGGCACGGTGATCAACAATGTGGGGCTTCACTACCTCAACCATCACGCGCCGTTCGGCGGCGTGGGAGCGAGCGGCATGGGGGCGTGCCACGGCTTCGCGGGGTTCCGGTCGTTCTCGCACGAGCGCACGGTGATGCGACAGTGGTGGCCGGTGACGTTGCCGCTGTTCGCGCCGCCGTACGCCGGCGCCCGCGCGCGGGCGGCGCAGTGGCTGCTCCGCACCATCCAGAGGCTCGGATGAGGGGCCGCCGCGCCGGGTGGATGCTCGCGGCCCTGCTCGCGGGCTGCGGGGCCGCCGAGTGGAGGGACGCCGATGCGCGGCTCACCGCCGCGGTCGCGGCCGCGCGCGGGCAGGGCTACGCGCCGCTCGCCGGGCCCCACAACGCGTTCCTCGCGTTCAACGCCTCGGGGGCGCGCGTCATGACCGTGCAGCTCCGGAAGGGCCGGCCGTACCTCGTGGCGGCCGCGTGCACCGCGGGGTGCACCACGCTCGACTTCGACGTCACGGGACCCGGGAATCGGACCGTCGGCGCGGACACGTCCGCCGGGACGACGCCGCGGCTCGCCTTCACCGCTCCCGTGGCGGGGCCGTACCGCATCTCGATCACCTGGGGCACCTGCCGCGCCGCCTCGTGCCGCTGGGTGGCACAGGTGTACACCCGGTGAGCGCCCGCTTCACGGACGACCTGCTCGCCGCCGCGCGGCCCATCTGGGACGCGCAGCTCGCGCACCCGTTCGTCCGGGGGATCGGCGACGGCTCGCTGGAACCGGAGCGCTTCGCCCGCTGGGTGCGGCAGGACTGGCTCTACCTGAAGGAGTTCGCGCGGGTCTTCGCGTGGGCGGTGGCGAAGGGGGACCGGATCGAGCGCATGGGCTGGTACGCGCAGGTCCTCAACCTGACGCTCAACACGGAGATGGCCCTGCACCGCGCGTACGCGCAGCGCTTCCGCATCGGCGAGGCGGAGCTGGAGGCCGAGCCGATGTGGCCCACGACCCGGGCGTACACCGACTTCCTCGTGCGCACGGCGGCCGACGGGGACATGGCCGACCTCGTCGCCGCGCTCCTCCCCTGCGCCTGGGGCTACGTGTACATCGCCGAGGGGCTCACGCGGCAGCGGCCGCCGGCCGACCAGCGCTACGCCGACTGGATCGCCCAGTATGCCTCCCCGGAGTTCGCGGAGGCCGCGGCCTGGTTGCGCGCGGAGATGGACCGGCTCGCCGAGGGGGCCACCGCCGAGAAGCGCGAGCGCCTCACCGCGCTCTTCGTCCTCTCCAGCCGCTACGAGTGGCAGTTCTGGGAGATGTGCTGGCACGGGGAGCGCTGGCCCGTGTGACGGTGCCCGCGCCCCGCCACGGACGCGAACGGCCACGCGGTGCGCGTGGCCGTTCGTGCTCCCGGGCCTCGGCCGCTCAGGGCACGAGCGTGAAGTCCACTCCGGTGACCGCCTGGGCCTCGCCCACGACGATGCCCGCCTGCATCGCGGCCTGGTATCCCGTGGCCGACGCCGCGACGGTGTAGGTGCCCGGCGCCAGGAACCAGATCTTGTACGCGCCCGTCAGCGTGTCCGCCGCGGCGGAGGCGAGCGTGTCGGTCCCGACGATCGCGTAGATCACGGCCTTCGCCGCCGCCGGGCTCACCGTGCCCGCGATCGAGCCGGCGATGTCCCGCACGACGGCGTGGATCACCGGCTGGAAGTGGGCACCGGTCGGGCTGTCCGGCGGGCCCTGGAAGACGAAGCTGCGGCAGACGTCGAAGTCCGCCACGAGGATCGTCTCCCCCGGGGCGATGTGCAGCGGACCGCCGAACTCCACCTTGATCCCCGTCTGCGCGCCACTCGGCACGACCAGGAGGCGCGTCGAGGATCCGTCACTGAAGGTGAGACCGTCCCGGAGCGCGATGCGCGCCGAATCCACGACGAACCGCAGCTGCTCGTAGTCCGCGGCGGGGACCAGCGCGCTCCCCAGCGTCGTCGTCACGCCGTTCGCGAAGTCGAGCAGGTCGAAGTGCTGGTCCTCGTCCGTGACGACGACCTGGGCGCCCGCGTCCGACCCGGTGAGGTACACCCGGCTGATCCAGACTTCGGCCGACGCGATGTCGCTGCACGACGCGTCCGTGAGCTGCACGGTGAGCCGGCCGACGGTGCCGGAGTCGCCGCCATCGCAGGCGGCGACGAGCAGGAGGGCGCCCGCGCCGAAGGCGCGGCGGATGGCAGGTCTCATGGTCGAGCCTCTCATGGGGTCCACCGGAATGGACCGGGTGATGCGCTGCAAGGTAACGCGCCCGTTCCGGCGGATGGTGACGCAGGTCACGTCCGGTCGATCACGTACACGTTGCGCTGAGCAGCGGGCAGGACGACGACGTCCAGGATGTTGACGTGCTCCGGCAGATTCACGACGTAGGCCACCACGTCGGCCACGTCCTCCGGTCCGAGCGGCTGGAACCCCTCGTATACCTGCTCGGCCCGCGCGTGGTCGCCGTGGAAGCGCACGGTGGCGAACTCCGTGCGCACGTGGCCCGGGTCCACGCCCGAGACCCGGATGCGCGTGCCGGCCACGTCGAGGTTCATCCCCTCGGTCAGCGCCTTCACCCCGAACTTGGTGGCGTTGTAGACGTTCCCCATCGGGTACACCTGGTGTCCGGCGGTGCTCCCGATGTTCACCACGTGGCCGGTGCCGCGCAGGACCATGTGCGGGAGCAGCGCCCGGCTCACGTTGAGCAGGCCCTTCAGGTTGGTGTCGATCATCCGGTCCCAGTCGTCGGGATCGCCCTCGTGCAGCTTCGCGAGCCCGGCGGCCAGGCCGGCGTTGTTCAGCAGGATGTCCGGCACCAGCCCCTCGGCGACGAGCCGCGCGGCCGACGCATTGACGGCCGCGCGGTCGCGCACGTCCACGGCCTCGATGCGGATCGAGATCCCGTGCGCGGCCCGCAGCTCCTTGGCGAGCACCTGTAGGCGCTCCCGCCGGCGCGCCCACAGCACGAGGTGGGCGCCGTCGGCGGCGAAGCGGCGGGCACACGCCTGGCCGATCCCCGAGCTGGCGCCGGTGACGAGTGCGAGCTTCCCCTGGATGCGGCTCATGCGGCCCCGATGGTCGCGGTCGGCCCCAAAGATATCGCCGTGCAGGGCGCCCGCTGTAGCTTTGGGGTCATGATGGACTGGCACGTGAAAGCGTTCTTGCGCGCCGGCCTGCTGTGGCTCGGCCTCGGCGTGCTCGTCGGCCTGGTGATGGCCGCCGCGCCGCAGTACGCCGCCCTGCGCCCGGCCCATGCGCACATCAGCGTGGTCGGCTTCGCCGTCTCGTTCATCTACGGCGTGGCGTACCACGTCATCCCCCGCTTCAGCGGCCATCCGCTGTACAGCCCGCGCATGGCGGTGTGGCACGTCTGGCTCGCGAACGGCGGGCTGGCGGTGATGGTCGCGGCGTTCGCGTGGCCGGCCCTGACCGGCCGCCCGGCGATGGAGGTGCTCACCGCCGGGGGGATGGCGGTCGGCTGCGGCGCGTTCCTGTTCATCATCAACCTCTGGCGCACGCTGGGCGGGCCCCGGGCCCTCCGGCATCCGGCGATGCGGCCCGGAGGCCCGGGGCCCCGCCGCCTCGACGTCGTCCAGCCGGGCTCCTGAGGTGTCGGCGGTCCACGCGGGCAGCGTCGCGCTCCACGTGCTGGCCGCCATCCTCTGGCTCGGCGGGCTCTTCTTCCTCGGGCTCGTCGGCGCGCCCGTGCTGCGGCGCGAGGCGCCGGCCGACCTCCGCCAGCGGCTCTTCCACGTCCTCGGCCTGCGGTTCCGCACCGTCGGCTGGACGGCGCTCGCGGTGCTGGTCGTCACGGGCACGCTCAACCTGTGGTTCCGCGGGTTGCTCCGCTGGGAGGGAGTACTCGCTTCCGCGGGGTTCTGGACGGCGCCGCCCGGGCGGGCGCTGGCGGTGAAGCTCCTTGCCGTCCTGGCCATGGTCGGTGTCAGTTATGCCCACGACTGGGTGTTCGGTCCGCGCGCCGGACTGGTGCCCGCGGACTCCCCGGAGGCGGCGCGGCTGCGCCGCCGCGCCGTGGTGCTCGCCCGGGTCAACACCCTGCTCGCCCTCATCATCGTTGTCGCCGCCGTGTTCTTCACCCGCGGCGGCTGACCGCGTCCGTTCCGGAGGCCGTCATGCGTCGTCCCGCGCTGCTCGCCGTCCTGGTCCTGCTCACCGTCCCCGTCGCGGCCGCCGCGCAGACCGCGCGCCGCCCCATCACGCACGAGGACGTCTTCCTCATGAAGCGCCTCGGCAGTCCGTCGCTCAGCCCCGACGGGCGCTGGGCGCTGTTCAGCATGACGGAGCCGTCATACGTGGAGGCGGACGTCGTCACGGACCTGTGGATCGTCGCGACGGACGGCAGCGCCGAGCCGCGGCGCCTGACCAGCACGAGGGCCGGCGAGGGCGGTGCGGTCTGGAGCCCCGACGGCCGCCGCATCGCGTTCACCGCGCGGCGCGAGGGAGACGAGGTGTCGCAGGTGTACGTGCTCGATCTCGCCCAGGGCGGCGAGGCGCAGCGAGTGACGACGCTCTCCACCGGAGCGAGCGCGCCGCGGTGGCGGCCCGACGGCCGGGCGATCCTGTTCACCAGCACCGTCTATCCCGGCGCCGCCACCGACTCGGCGAACCGGGCCGAGGCCGGCGCGCGCCGCGCCCGCAAGTGGAACGCGCGCGTGTAC
>CAYLJK010000173.1:0-5993 GCA_964383975.1 uncultured Gemmatimonadales bacterium
TCCACCCAGGAGCTGCGCGACAGCACCCTGCTCACCCGCTTCGACGTGCTCGTGCTGCCCTACGTGACCGACAATGCGCGGCTGGTCGTCCAGGGGCTCCCCATCGCCGGGCCTCCGGTGCCGTGGCGGCGCTCCGCCGAGACGCCGAACCTCGGCGGGTACGACGAGACCGACGACGTGCGGCCCGGGATCGGCCTGCTCGGGATGGCGCGCCTCGAGGCGTGGATCCGCGCCGGCGGCGTGCTCATCACCGAGGGCGGCACCGCCGCCGTGCCGGTCGAGTACGGCCTCGCCGGCGCGACGACGATCACGCCCGCCCGCCAGCTCCGCGCGCGCGGCACCGTCCTGCGCACCCGCACCGCCGATCGCCGCAGCCCCATCCTCTACGGCTACGCGGACACGGTGAGCGTGTACTTCAACCAGTCGCCGCTCTTCCAGGTGGACACGACCGCCGAGCGCGGAAGCGCGATCTTCCGCGACTCGTCGCTCCTCGCCGACCAGCGCCGCATGCGCCCCCGCACGGTGCTGCGCTTCCACCCGCGAACCGACTCACTCCTCGTCTCGGGGCTGCTGGACGGCGGCGGCGAGCTCGCCGGCCGCCCGGCGATCCTCGACGTCCAGCTGGGGCGCGGGCACGTGGTCCTCTTCGCCATCCGGCCGTTCTGGCGCTGGGAGACGCAGGGCTCGTTCGCGTTCGCGTTCAATGCGCTGCTGAACTGGAACGACCTGGAGGTGGGGACGAGGTGAGACGGGGCTTCCCTCCTCCTCGTTCACGCGCTACACTGACACCCCTGCTCCCCACCCTGCGCAGCGCTCTTCTCCTCGCCTCCCTCGCGAGCGCCGCCGCGGCGTCCGCCGCGGGACCGGTCGTCGCGCGCGCCAACCGCAACACGCGCCCCGCCGGCCGGCTCGTCCGCGACACCCTGCGCCTCACGCTCGTGGCGAGGGTCGCCCGCTGGTACCCCGAGGCCGACGGCGGCCCGAGCATCATGGTGCAGGCGTTCGGCGAATCGGAGCGTCGGCCCACCATCCCCGGCCCGCTGGTCCGGGTCCGCGAGGGCACGGTCATCGAGGCGACCGTGCGCAACGCGATCCCCGGCGCCGCGCTCGTCGTGCACGGCCTCGCGCGCCGCCCCGCGGTCCCGTCCGACACGCTGCACGTCGGCCCCGGCGCCGCGCGCACCACGCGGTTCGTGGCCGGCGTCCCCGGCACCTACTTCTACTGGGCCACGACGACGGACCGCCCGCCGGACGACCGCGAGGGGCTGGACAGCCAGCTCTCGGGCGCGTTCGTGGTGGACCCGCCCGAGGGTCCCGTGCGCGCCGACCGCATCTTCGTGATGGGCGCGTGGTCGGAGCCGGTGGACACGCTCTCCACGCCGCAGGTCTGGCGCGAGGCCCTCGTGATCAACGGCAAGAGCTGGCCGCACACCGAGCGGCTCGCGCTCGACCAGGGCGACACGGTGGACTGGCGGTGGGTGAACGCCACCGACCGCCCGCACCCGATGCACCTGCACGGGTTCTACTACGAGGTGCTGAGCCTCGGCGATGCCGACCGCGACACGCTGCTGCGCGCGGACGCGCGACCCTTCGTCGTCACGCACCACATGCGGCCCTGGTCCACCATGGCGATGCGGTACGTCCCGCACACGCCCGGGAACTGGGTCTTCCACTGCCATATCCTGTACCACATCGAGACGGCCGGCCTCGAGCCGCTCGCCACCGCCGACCGGCACGCCCTCGCGGCGTCCCACGGCATGGACGACATGCGCGGGCTGGTGCTGGCGATGCACGTGCGCCCGCGGGGCACGCTCCCGCCGAACCGCGGCGCGCCGCGCCGGCTGCGCCTGTTCGCGCAGGCCCGCCCGCGCCACTTCGGGGACTCCACCGGGTATGGGTTCGTGCTCCAGGATGGCGCGGAGCCCGCCCCCGACTCGGTCCGCATCCCGGGCTCCGCGATCGTCCTGAGGCGGGACGAACTCACGTACGTCACCGTCGTCAACCGGCTCCCGGAGCCGACCGCGGTGCACTGGCACGGGCTCGAGCTCCAGAGCCTCTACGACGGAGTGGCCGGGATGAGCGGGATGGGACGCCGCCTCGCCCCGTCCATCGCGCCCGGCGATTCGTTCACGGCGGTGATGGCGCCGCCGCGCGCGGGGACGTTCATCTACCACACGCATCTGAACGACGTCGCGCAGGCGACCCGCGGGCTGTACGGGCCGCTGATCGTGCTGGAACCCGGCGAGCGTCACGACATCGCGACCGACCTCGTCTGGCTCCACAGCGTCGCCCCCGACGGCGCCGTCCTCTTCAACGGGCGCTCCGGCGGCCACGAGCCGATCGTGCTGCGCGCCGGCGCGCCCCACCGCATCCGAATGATCGGCTTCCCGCCGGCGGGACGCCTGCGCTTCGCCATCATGCAGGGGGATCGCCCGGCCACGTGGCGCGCCCTCGCGAAGGACGGCGCCGACCTGCCGCCGGCCCTCCAGCTGGACGGCCCCGCCTCACAGCTGGTGAGCGTCGGCGAGACGTACGACGTGCGGTTCGTCCCGCGCGCGGGTGACGACCTGCGCATGGAGCTGCACGTCGGCAACGACGTGCGGATCACGGTGCCGATCATGGTGAGGTAGAGACCGGGCATCGGGAATGGGCCACGGTGCCGATTCCCTATTCCCGATTCCCGGACCTGGCTGCATTGTATGAGCGTGGCCGTAACGATGCGCCAGCTCCTCGCGGCGGCCGCGGCTTTCCTCCTCGCCACGCCGCTGCGAGCCCAGTGCCCGGACGGGACCCCGCCGCCGTGCCGGGCCGATGTCCGCCCGAGCCCGCCGCCGACCAGCGTCGCCGTCCTCTACTTCGACAACCTCTCCCGCGACACGAACGATCAGTACCTCGCCGACGGACTCACCGAGGAGATCATCACCCGGCTCTCGGCGATCGACCGCCTCACGGTCCGCAGCCGGCACCTGGTCCGCCGCTTCCGCGGCACGCCGCTCCACGATCCGGCTGCGGCCGGTCGGATCCTCGGTGTCACCTACCTCGTGAGCGGGAGCGTCCGGCGCGCCGGCGCGGAGCTGCGGGTGAGTGCGGAGCTGGTCCGCGCGAGCGGCGGCGCCCAGGTGTGGGGCAACACCTTCGACCAGGCCGGCGACGACATCTTCGCCATCCAGGAGGCCGTCGCCCGCCAGGTCGCGGAGGGGATCGTCGGCCGGCTGCTGCCGAGCGAGCGGCGCCGGCTGGCCGCCCGGCCGACTCGCAGACCGGCCGCGCACGCCGCGTTCCTGCGCGGAAACTACCACCTGGCACGGCGGGACTCGGCCGGCTTGGTCCGAGCCCTGGCGGAGTACGAGACGGCGCTCCGCGCCGACCCGTCGTACGGCGATGCACGCGCGCGTCTCGCGCTCACCTACGGGCTCGCCTACACCAACGGTACCGACATCGGGCTGCCGGCGGACACGGTGGCGGCACGGCTCGCGCGCGCGGCCGCCGAGGCGGTGCGCCGTGCGCCGCGCTCCTCCGACGCGTGGATCGCGACGGCCCTGGCCCGCCAGGCCGCCGAGCCGCGGACATTCGCCCGCGTGCTGGAGGCGAACGAGCGCGCCGTGGCGCTCGACTCCACGAGCAGCGAGGCGCACCACCAGCTCGGCTTCACGCTCTTCGTCCTGGGGCACGACAGCGCCGCGATGGCGCAGACCCGCGCCGCACTGCACCTCGAGCCCCTGCGACCCGTAAGCCTCGTGCGCCTCGCCGAGCACGCCCTCGCCGCGCGGGACATCCCGGGCGCCGCGCGGTGGGTGGACAGCGCCCTCGCCGTGGACCGCGACTTCGGTCTCGCCCGGTACCTGCGCGCCGTGCTGCTGGCCTGGCGCGGCGCGACGGATGCCGCGCTCGCCGAAGCCCGCACCTGGCAGGAGCTGCCCTCGCTGCGACTCGCCGCCGCCTACGCCCAGCAGATCCTCAGCGTCCCGCGAGGCGATGCGGTCGCCGTCGCGCGACTCACGCAGCAGGTGCTCGCGACGACCCCGCCGGTGCTCCCCGCCTCCACCGCCGCGTGGATGGCTATGCTCCCGCTCGCCGGCCCGGACGCGCGAGAGGCCGCCCTCGCGCTCCTGGAGCGCGCCCGGCCCCGCGGTGCCGTCCTCCGCGCGTACCTCGGCTTCGCCCTCTTCGACCCGATCCGCGGAGACCAGCGCTTTCAGCGAGTAGTGAGCGAATCGGTGCCGTGAGGGCCAGGGATCGGTGCCGTGAGGGCCGGGGATCGGAACTGGGCGCGTTCCCGGATCCCGCATCCCGACTCCCAGTCTATCCCACCACCGCCACCACTTCCCGTTCCCTCGCGCGGTTGTCCAGGTTGATCACCACGATCTGCTGCCACGTGCCGAGCACCGGGCGGCCGCCCAGGACGGGCAGCGCGATGCTCGTCTTGAGCAGCGCCGAACGCACATGCGCGAAGCCGTTCCCGTCCCCCCAGCGGGCGTTGTGCGCGTAGTCGTCGTTCGCCGGGGCGATGCGGTCCAGCGCACGGCGCAGGTCGGCGAGCGCCCCGTCCTCGTACTCGATGGTGGTCACCGCAGCCGTTGAGCCCGTGACGGCCACCACCACGATCCCGTCCTGCACGCCCGACCGCTCCACCAGGCCCTCGACCTCACGGGTCACGTCGCGGTGGCCGAACTCGGCGGCGAGCCGGAAGCGCCAGCGGGCGCAGCGCAACGATGAGCGGTTCATGGATGCAAGTTGCGGGGGAGGGCGGGAGAGCGGGAGGGCGAGAGGAGTCCGCGGCCAGTTGCTTGAGTCGCTCCCCGTGCCTCCGCGCCTCCGTCTCCGCCCCCGGCGGCGCCACGACGCGCAGCTCCCTGCTCCCCGATCCCCTTGCCACCCCGCGCCGCGCGCCGCATCGTACTTGCGCCATGCCGGCCAACCTCACGCCGGACTACCTGGCAGCCGAGGCGCGGTTCCGGAGCGCGGTGACCCGCGAGGAGAAGCTCGCGGCGCTCGAGGAGATGTTGCGCGTCCTGCCGAAGCACAAGGGGACCGACAAGCTCCACGCCGACCTGCGCTCCCGCCTCTCCCGCCTCCGCAAGGAGCCGCACCAGACCGCCGCGAAGAGCTTCAGCCGCAGGATCCCGCGGGAGGGCGCGGGCCAGGTGGCGCTCGTCGGCTCCCCGAACGGGGGCAAGTCCAGCCTCGTGGCGGCGCTGACCCACGCGGCACCCGAGGTCGCGCCGTACCCCATGACCACGCGCGATGCCACCCCCGGCATGATGCCGTTCGAGGACATCGCCTTCCAGCTCGTGGACCTCCCGCCGCTGTGCCGCGAGCACGTGGAGCCGTGGGTCTATGACATCGTGCGCGCCGCGGACCTCGCCTGGCTCGTCGTGAGCGTGGCCGATGCGCTCGACGGGCTCGACCTCTCCATCGAGCTGCTGGCCACGCGCGGCATCGCCCTCTACCCGGCCGCTGGGTCGCCGCCGGCCGACGCGCGCCCCGGTTGGG
Organism: uncultured Gemmatimonadales bacterium; assembly: GCA_964383975.1. Lineage (GTDB taxonomy): Bacteria > Gemmatimonadota > Gemmatimonadetes > Gemmatimonadales > JACORV01 > DASXPG01. Next base: position 5,494 of record CAYLJK010000173.1, read on the forward strand.
CGCTGAAGCCCGCGCTCCTCGTGGTGACGGGGATGGACCGCCCCGGCGCGGACGGGGACCTCGACGCCCTGCGCGAGCTGCTGGCGACGCCATGGCCCATCGTCCCGGTCTCGCCGGTGACGCGCTTCGGGCTCGACGTCCTCGGCCGCCGCACCTTCGAGGCGCTCGGCGTGACGCGGGTGTACACCAAGGAACCCGGGAAGGACCCGGACCGCTCGCGGCCGTTCACGCTCCCCGCCGGCTCCACCGTGGCCGATCTCGCGCGCGCGATCCACAACGACATCGCCGCCACGCTGAAGTTCGCCCGCGTCTGGGGACACGGCGCCTTCGCGGGGCAGTCGGTGGGTGAGGCGCACGTGCTGGCGGACCGCGACGTCGTGGAACTGCACGTGTGAGGGCAGCGGGGAGCAGCGAGCGGGGAGCAGGGAGCGGCGGGCGCGGAGGCACCGAGGCACGGGGGCACCGGGAAGGGCCACGCAAGGCACCTTCCGGTCCTCAAC
>CAYLJK010000174.1:0-5978 GCA_964383975.1 uncultured Gemmatimonadales bacterium
GGCGCCAGCCGCCCATCCCGATCCGCGACCGCGTGCGCGGCATGGGGCTCCCGGTCGAGCGCGTCGACGGCAACGACGTGCTCGCCGTCGCGGCCGCGTCGCGCCGCATGCTGGAGCGGTGCCGCCGCTCCGGGGCCTTCTCACTCATCGAGTGGTACCTCGACCTGGTGCGGGACGGCTTCGTCGTCCAGCCGGTGGACGTGACCGCGCACGCATGGATGGAGGTGGGGACGCCGGAACGGCTGGCGGAGGCGGAAGCGAGGTGGGAGTAGGCCGGGATTCGGGAATGGGGAATCGGGAATGAGTCGGAACCCAACCGATTCCCGATTCCCATTCCCGAATCCCGGCCTCCCCTGCATCTTATCCCCACTCAACAACAAGGCCCATCGCATTCCCCACCGCGACGAGCTGGTGCGGCTGTTCGGCATCGGTGCCGAGGACCTCGACGCCAACCGTGCCGGTCGCCTCGGCGAGCGGCAGCGGCGCCGCATCCTCGCGAGCGGCATGCGCAACCTCGCCGCGGCGCTCGTCATCGGCCTGGTGGTGGTCGCCATCCTCCTGTTCGTCGCGAACCGGCCGCTGAAGGCGGCGCAGGTCGTCACGGCCGGCGTGCTGGTTGCGGCCGCGATGGCGGCCGGCGCGTACGACGTGCGACGCACCCGCGCCGCCGCGGCCGACGGCCGCGTCGAGACGCTCATCGGGGAGATCACCGTGCGGTCGCGGGGTCAGCAGGGGTGGTGGGTGGACGTGGCCGGGCGCTCTTTCCGCGTCCCCGTACGCCCGTGGAACCTCAAGAACGGCCGGGCCTACCGCGTGTACGTGGCCATGCGGGCAAACAGGATCGTCGCGATGGAACCGGAGGGATGGGAATGAGGCCGGGTCGTCCACCGGCAGCGGCGCGACGCGGACCAGGCGGTCCCGCAGCGACTCCCCCTCGATGAGCGGCATAACGTAGAAGAGGTGGCCGCCGGAGTCGTAGAGCGGGACACTGTGCGGATGCTGGAGCCGCGCCGCGATGCGGATCTCGAAGAGCCGAGGTCGTCGGTGAGCTCGGGGCGCAGGACCTTGATGGCGACCGGCCGGTCGTAGCGGCGGTCGTGCGCCTGGAAGACGCGGGCCATCCCGCCGCTGCCCAGCTCATGCTCGAGGGCGTAGCGATCGGGGAGCGCCGCGCGCAGCGCCGCAAGGGTGTCGGTCATGGAGTACGCAAAGATGCGCCGCCGGCACGCCCGTGTCGAGCCGAGCGGTGCGGCCGTGCGCCGGTGCATCCGCACGTCCATCCCCGCTGGACCTTGCCGCCCGCCGCGCCGCGCCGTATGATGGCCCGGCCCGGCACCACATTCCCGCGGCCTACCGCTCGAGGAGGCGCACGTATGTCGAGGGCTCTTCGCTCCTTCGCCCTGATGGTCGCCGGGACGACGCTCCTGGCGTGCGGCAGCGATTCATCCAGTCCGTCCCCCAATGTGAACTTCCCGTCCCTCCCGTCCACGCTGCTGACGGCGTTCTGCGTCCGCGGCGAGCGTGCGCCGAGCCAGGCGATCTCGGGCACTCTTGCCGTGTCAGACTGCCCATTGGGCGACGGGTCGTACTTCGAGACCTGGCGGGTGCGGGTGAGCACGTCGGGCAGCTACCGCGTCGCGGCCTCGTCCAGCTTCGACAACGTGCTCTTCGTCCTGCGCCTCAACGGGTACACCGCTGACAGCGCGGACGTCACCCAGATCGGCTACAACGACGACACCAATGGGACCAACGCGGTGGTGGCGGCCGTCTCGCTCGCGCCGGACACCGACTACTTCATCATCGTGAACGGGTACAGCGCGTCGGACGTCGGGCCGTATACTGTGAGCTTCACGAAGAACTGAGGCGCCGGCCCGTGGGGGGCGAGGGCCGGGCCTCGCGCTCCTCGGTCGCACCAGCCGGTTGCTTGACGCGGGCGCCAGCACCGCGTAATCAGCGGTCGCCCCCGTCCGGCGAGCCGGGCTCTGAAAGCGCTGCCGCGGCGAGAGACCGGAGATCGCCGGCCGCCTCGACATCAGCGCCGGCACGGTCAAGATGCACCTGATCAACATCTGCCGGAGGCTCGGCGTGAGCGGACGCGTTGCGCTCGCCGCTCATGCGAAAGCCCACCGCCTCGCAAGAGCCCGTGACGAGCCGCTCCGGTCCGGCGGCGCCTCGGAGTGCCGCGGAGCTTCATCCACTCGCCCCACACTCGATTGACGAGTCGCGCGCCCGCGCGCAATCGACGATGATGCGGCCGAGCCTCCCTCCCCATACCCCCTGCGCGATTCACGCCCGCCTCGGGTGACGCTTTCACCGTGCTGACGGGCGGGTCGCGCACCGGGACGTTCACGACCCACAACCTGCCCCCCGTGGGGACCTGGAACACGAACGACGGCGCGACGTCGCTCCCGCTGCAGTTCCAGTAGCGTCCCGACCGCGGACGGAACGCCGACGCCGCTACCCGCTCCCCGTCGGCTTCCGCGCCAGTACCTGCACCACCGCCGCGCGCCCGGTGTGCATCCTCCCCTCGACCACCTCCCGCTCGATCTCGTGCCCGATCTCGAACGTCAGGCCGGGGAGTTCCGCGCGCACGTCGGCGAGCGTGACGAGGCGCGTCGGGTCCGACGGGCCGCCGGTGCCGAAGGCGAGCTGCCGGGGCGTGTAGGCCTCCAGCACGTACACACCGCCGGGGACGAGCCCCGCGGCGATCTCGCGGTGGAGCCGCGCCCGGAGCGGGGGCGCGAAGTGCCCGAAGATGATCACGATGCCGGACCAGTACCCGGTCGCGATCCCGATCTCGGCCAGGTCGGCGACGACGGTGCACACGAACAGTCCGCGCTCGGCCGCGAGCCGCTGGGCCTTCGCCATCCCCACGGCCGAGAGGTCCACCGCCGTCACCGGGTGCCCGTGGCCGGCGAGGAAGACGGCGTTGCGCCCCTCCCCTTCCGCCAGCGCCAGGACGGGGCCGGGCGGGATGTGGTGGACGACGGAGCGGAGGAAGGCGTTCGGGGCGGTGCCGTAGGCGAAGCCGGGCTCACTGAAGCGCAGGTCCCAGTCCGTCACCCGCGGGGGCCGTTCGCCGGCTCCCGGAGGGCGTCGCGACACCAGTCCCGCAGGCAGGTCCATGCCGCCTCCAGGTTCCGCTGCGCCGCCGCGCTGAGTCCCCCGCCCAGCTCGAAGGTCTCGCCGCCCACCGCCAGCAACTCCACGGCGGGCAGCGCCAGGCCGAGGTCGCGACCGATCCACACGACGCCACCGGGCGAGACGCTGTGCGTCGAGTGGCCGATCCCGGGCGCGGGGGTCACGGCGGTGAGCGCGACCGGCGCGCCCTGCCGCACCGCGGCGTCCACGACGAGCGCACGCCGGCGGCCTGCCAGGTCGTAGGCGTGCTCCGGGTTGAGTTGAATGTCGGTGAGGACCTCGAGGCCGACCAGCCCCTCCGCCGCGGCCCACGCCTCCAGCCGCTCGGCGAGCAAGGGCCCCAGCGCATCGTCCCCGCGGCTCGGGTTGCCGACCGCGAGGACGAGGACCGGCCGGATCAGCGCGAGACCTCGCCCAGAGGGCTCCGCACCACGCGGTCCACCACGCGGCCGTCGGGCGCGACGGCCTCGACGATCAGCGGCATCTTCCCGACCGCGTGGGTGGCGCAGGAGAGGCAGGGATCGTAGGCACGGATTGCCACCTCGATGCGGTTGAGGAGCCCCTCGGAGATCTCCCGCCCGTCGAAGTAGCGCGCGGCCACCGAGCGCACCGATTCGTTCATCGCGTGGTTGTTGCTCGTCGTCGAGACGATGAGGTTCGCCTTGGTGATGACGTCGCGCTCGTCAATGCGGTAGTGGTGGAACAGCGTGCCGCGCGGCGCCTCGATGACGCCGATCCCCTCGCGCGCCGGCGTCCCCTCGGCCATCAGGTCCGTACCGCCGATGGCGTCGTCTAGCAGCAGGTCGCGGATCGTCTCGGCGCAGTGCAGCGTCTCGATCATCCGGGCCCAGTGGAAGGCGAGCGGGCTGTGCACCGGTCGTCCGCCGCCGAAGGCCACGAACTCGCGGCGCGCCGTCTCGGCCAGCGGTGTGGGGATGAAGTCGCAGTTGTTGACCCGCGCCAGCGGTCCGACCCGGTACCACCCCTCCTCCCGCCCCAGCATCGTCAGGTACGGGAACTTCATGTACGTCCAGGGCTTCACCTCCTCCTTCAGGATCTGCTCATAGCCCCGGTAGTCGAAGTGGTCGAGGAGGACCTTGCCGTCCGGGTCCTTCACCCGAAAGCCGCCGTGGTACAGCTCGAGCGCGCCGTCGGGCCGGATGAGGGACAGGAAGTTGGAGCGGATGCGCCCGAACTCGCCGTACTCGGGCTGCCGCGCCAGGAACTGGTTCCGGATGCCGTCCATCGCGCTGTGGCAGCGCGCGACGATCTTGTCGATGCCGCCGAGGAGGAATCCGCGCTCGTCCGCGGCGAGCGGCTTGTTGAAGCCGCCGGGCACGGACCCGGTGCCGTGGATGCGCTTCCCCGTCAGGATCCGGATGACCTCCTGGCCGTACTTGCGGATCCGGACGCCCCAGATCGCGATCTCGGGGTGGTCCTGGATGACGCCGACGTAGTTGCGGTGCGCCACCTCGTCGTCGAAGCCGTACAGCAGGTCCGGCGAGCCGAGGTGGAAGAAGTGCAGCGCGTGCGACTGGAGCGTCTGGGCGTAGTGGAGCAGCCGGCGGAGCTTCTCCGCCGTCGGCGTGACCGGCGTGCCGCCGACCACGAACGGGTCGCACGCCTTGGAGGCGGCGAGGAGGTGGCTGACCGGGCAGATGCCGCACAGCCGCTGCACCAGGGTCGGGACCTCCCAGAAGGGCCGCCCCTGGATGAAGCGCTCGAAGCCGCGGAACTCGACGATGTGCAGCCGGGCCTGGCGGACGTGGCGCTGCTCGTCGAGGAGCAGCGTCACCTTGCCGTGCCCTTCCACCCGACTCACGGGCTCGATGACGATGCGGCGGAGCCCCTCCGGCTGGGCCGCGGTCTCGAGGTTGGCGATCATGCGCGTCGTCTCCGTCCGGCTCAGTCGAAGCGCCGGATCTCGTAGTTCAGCTGCGGCTCCCGGCCGGCCATCAGGGCCGTGATCAGCTCCCAGAACGCGTCCGCCGGCGGTGGGCACCCCGGGAGGTAGTAGTCCACCTTCACGATCTCGTTGATCGGGTGCACGCGGTTCAGGAGCAGCGGCAGTTCCGGGTCGTCCGGGATCTGCGGGTTGTCCACCCCGATCCCCTTCACGTACCCCTCCTCGAGCAGCACCCGCAGCGGCAGGCCGTTGCGCATCGCCGGCACGCCGCCGGTGATGGCGCACGAGCCCACCGCGACCAGGACCCTGCAGCGCTCCCGGAACTCGCGGAGCGTGTGCACGTTCTCGGCGTTGCACACCCCGCCCTCGATGATCCCGACGTCCACGTCGGGGGAGCAGTGCTTGATGTCGGTCAGCGGGCTGCGGTCGAGGTCGGCCTGCTCGATCAGCCCCAGCAGCCGCTCGTCGATGTCGAGCAGCGACATGTGGCAGCCGAAGCAGCCGGCCAGCGACGTCGTCGCGATCTTCACCCTCCGCTCGACCATGGCGCGCCTCCCCGCCCTACTTCACGTCGGGCTGCCGGTGCCCGACCTCGGCGATCGTGGCCCGGTCGTAGAGCCGCTCGCCGATCGGGATCCGGTAGCCCTGCCGCTTGATGATGATCGCTCCCGTGGGGCAGATGTGCGCCGCGAGGTCGTCCTTCGCGATGTCCGTGTCGGCCAGCAGCCCCGACTCCGAGTTCACGACCAGCGTGGTGCGCATCCCCCGCCCGCCCAGACCGAAGACGTTCTTCCCGTCCACCTCGCGGCTTGCCCGCACGCACAGCTCGCACTGGATGCAGCGGTCGCGGTCCAGGAAGATGTCGGGGTGCGAGGCGTCCACGTCCCGCCGCGGGTAGAAGTGCGCGAAGTACGACTCCTGCATCCCGACA
>CAYLJK010000175.1:0-5975 GCA_964383975.1 uncultured Gemmatimonadales bacterium
GCGATGAGCCGCCGGCAGAACTCGGTGGCGTTCGGCACCGCCGGCCCCGCGCGGTCCACGCGGAAGTAGAAGTAAAAGGCGCCCATCGGCTCGACGAACTCGGTCCCGGGCAGCTCGGCCCGGAACCGCGCCACGAGCCGGTCCCGCCGGCGGCGGAAGCCGGCCGTCATCGCCGCCACCTCCGCCTGCACGGCGTCGTTCCCGAACGCCTCCGCCGCCGCCGACATCGCCGGCGTGTTCGCCCCCGAGGTCACGTGCGACTGGAACGCCGCCATCGTCTTCGCCAGCTCGCGCGGCGCGAGCGCGAACCCGATGCGCCACCCCGTCATCGCGTACGCCTTGCTCGCCCCGTCGAAGACGACCACGCGCTCGAGCAGCTCGTCCGGCAGGTCGAGGAACGACGGCGCCGTCGCCGCCCCGTAATGGATGCACCGGTAGATCTCGTCGCTCAGCACCCACACGCCGCGCCGCGCCGCCCACTCGGCGATCGCCTTCAGCTCCGCGAGCGCGTACACCGCCCCCGTCGGGTTGCACGGCGAGTTGAGGATGAGCCCCTTCACCGCGTCGTCCCAGTGTCGGTCGAGGTCGGGGACCGAGATCTTCAGGCCCCACTCCGGGTCCCCCGGCACCTCGACGGGCGTGGCCCGCGCCAGGTGCACGATCTGCGGATAGCTCGTCCAGTAGGGCCGCGGCACCAGCACCCGGTCGCGCGGGCCGAACAGGCACACGCACGCGTTGTACACGGCCTGCTTCGACCCGTTGGAGACGACGATGTTGTCGGGGTTCACCGGCCGTCCGGCGGAGAGCAGGCTGAGCCGTCGCGCGATCGCGGACCGCAGCTCGAGCGTCCCCTCGGTCGGCGCGTACTTCGTCTTCCCCGCCTGGATGGCGCGGATCCCCGCCTCGGCCACGACCTTCGGGGTGCCGAAGTCGGGTTCCCCCGCGCCCAGGTCAATGACGTCCTTCCCCTCGGCCTTGAGCCGCGCGGCTTCGCGGGAGACGGCGATCGTCGCGCTCGGCGTCAGCGCGGCAACGTTGCTGGAGAAGAGCGCAGTGCTCATGGCAGGACCCGGTGCTCCCGGAGGAGGGACAGAACGGAATCTAGCGGCAGGGCGTGGGCGGTGCCCCGCGGTCCGCGCACCGCCTCGGCGCGGAACAGCGAGTTGAGGATCGCCTCCTCCGTCGCTTCCGCCGCCGCCTGGAAGAGAGGCGAGAGCGCGTCCGTCGCCACGGCCTCGCCCGCGCGGGTGAGGCGCCCGCGTTCCAGCGGCCCGCGCCGCACCGCGGCCGCCGTCGAGAAGGCGATGGCGAAGTCGCCGCTCCCGTTGGCCATCCACGAGCCGGTGCGGCCCACGCCGAGGAAGGTGCGCTGCGCGAGCCGCTCCAACGCGCGCGCGTCCAGCGGCGCGTCGGTCGCGACGACGATCATGATGGAGCCGTCCGGCGGGGGCGGGGCCGCGGCGGCGGACGGGGCCGCGAGACGGACCGGCACCCCGGCGATGGTCAGCGCGCCGCCGAAGTTGCTCTGCACCAGCACCCCGACGGTCCACCCGCCCGCCGCGGCGGGGAGCCGCCGCGACGCCGTGCCGATGCCGCCCTTCCAGCCGAACGCCACCGTCCCCCGCCCCGCTCCAACGCTCCCCTCGGCCACCACGCCGCTGTCGGCGCCGCGCAGCGCCTCCACCACGTGCCCGGGCCGCACCGCCCGGCGGCGGATGTCGTTCAGCATGCCGTCGTTCGTCTCCCCCACGACGACGTTGACCGACCGCACCTGCTCGTTCCCCGGCAGCGCGAGGATCCAGTCCAGCACCCCGTCCGCCGCGCGCGGCACGCACAGCGTGCACGTCAGCACCACCGGGGACTCCAGCTCCCCCAGCTCGCGGACCTGCGCGATCCCCGTCAGCTTCCCGAAGCCGTTCCCGACCGCGACCGCGGCCGGCACCTTCTCGCGGAAGACGTTGCCGCCGTGCGGCAGGACCACCGTCACCCCGGTGTTCACCGAGTCGCCGGCCAGGGTCACCTGACCGACGCGGACGCCGGCCACGTCGGTGATGGCGTTGCGGGGACCGGGCGGCAGGGACCCGATCACGAGGCCGACGTCCCGCACGCGGGGGCGGGGCTGCTGCGCCGCAAGCGGCACCGCGAGCAGGAGCAGGAGGCACGACGGCGGGAGACGCGCCACGCCTCATTATGGCGCGCCGCGCCGCCCTGTCAACCGCGCTAGATTGAGAGCGTGCGCGTCATGCTCCGGATCGCCGCGGCGACGGCCGCGGTCCTCCTCGCCGGCGCCGTGCTCGCCCGGCGCGCCGGCGAGCGCCGCGCCCCGCCGACGCCGCCCACCGCCCGCCCCATCCGCGTGCTGCCGCCCGAGACCGTCATCGCCGGGCCGGTCGAATGGCAGGGGCGCGTCGGTGCCTGGGAGCTGCGCGTCGTGCGCGACACCGCCTCCGCCGACCGCGTCGCCGAGGTGCGGCACTCCAGCCGCCGCGCCCTCGCCGTGCGCGCCTTCGACGTGCGCTTCGACCGCATCGGCGACGACTTGACCGGCGACAGCGTCCCCGACGTCGTCCTCGTCCAGTTCAGCGGCGTCAGCCCGCACTGCTGCACGCTCGCGACGGTGCTCGGGCTCGGTGACACGCTCGCGCTGTACGGGAGCGTGGACGGCGCCGACGGCGACGTGGAGTTCGAGGACCTGGACGGCGACGGGGCGAGCGAAGCGCGCGTCGGCGACTTCCGCTTCGCCTACTGGCGCGACTACGCCTTCGCCGAGACGGCGGTGCCGGACGTCGTCCTGCGCCGCCGCGGCGACGCATGGGTCCCGGCGTGCGACCTCATGCGCGCCGAGGCGCCGGACGACCGGACCCTGCGCCGTCGCGCCGCCGAGCTCGGCGCGGGGTGGATCGCGGGCGACCCGCCCGCCCCGCTCTACGGCTACGCGCTCGACCTCATCTACCAGGGGAACGCCGACGCGGCGTGGCGGTTCCTCGACCTCGCCTGGCCCCCACGCCTCCCCGGCAAGCGCGACTTCCTCCGCGACCTGCGCGACCGGCTCGCCGGCAGTCCCTGCTGGGGACCGCCGCCCCCCGCCCGTCCCATCACCTGAGCACCCCATGCCGCCCGCGTACCGCACCACGCTCGGCCATGCCCACCTCAAGGTCCGCGACCTCGAGACGTCCGTGGCGTTCTACACGCGCTTCTTCGGTCTCCAGGTCGTCGAGGAGATCCCGGGCGCCTTCGCCTTCCTTTCCGGCGGCGCGACGCACCACGAGCTCGCGCTCCAGGCCGTCGGACCCGACGCGCCGGGCCCGCGCGCGGAGGGGGTGGGACTCTACCACGTGGCGTTCGAGGTCCCCGACCGCCGCGCCTTCGCGCAGGCGTACAACACAGTGACCCGGGCGGGCATCCCCGTGGCCGCCGTGGACCACGGCATCAGTTGGGCCATGTACTTCAGCGACCCGGACGGCAACGGGCTCGAGATCTACTGGGACACGCGCGGCGAGTCGCACGGCAAGGCGCGCTGGGACGGCCGGTCCTTCCCGCTCGGCGCCGTCCAGATCCTCTCGGCCTTGTAGGCCGGTGCGCGCGGACCTAGGTTTTGGGGCCGCCGTCTCTTTGACATCCGTCGGGGGTATCGCCGTGGACGCCGCACCGGTCATCGCTCGTGGCCACAACGTGGCCGTCGTCCTTCCTCCCGTCCCGGAGGTCCTGCCCCCGTTCCTCGAGGCCACGCCGAAGCGTCCGCTCCTCGTGCTCGCCCCCGAGACCGACATCGCCGTGCGCATCGCCGAGGCGATGGGCGGCGCGTGCGGCGTCTCCGGGCTCGATCGCGCGGCGAAGCGCCTGGCGCCCGCCCCGCCGCCCGTGGTCTGCGCCTCCCTGGCCGACGCCCTCGCCCTCCTGCGCCGCTCCGCCCTGCGGCCCGCCGCCTTCGCCGGCCTGGTGCTGGCCTGGCTCGACGACCCGGACGAGGAGGGACAGGCCGCGCTCGAGGCCGTGATGGCGGAGGCCGATCGCGCGGCCCAGCGCCTCGTGGTGACCGCGCGCCCCGGCCCCGCGGTGGACCGGCTCGTGGAGCGCTACGCCTTCCGAGCGATGACCTATGGCTTCCCGCCGGTGGAGCGCCCGGAGGGGTGGGCGCCGCCGGCGAGCGTCGGCGGCGCCCTGTTCGTCGTCGGAAAGTCCTCCCGGCTCGGCGAGCTGCGCCGCGAGGTGCTGGACGCCCTGCGCCCCGAGCGCGCCGAGGACGTGGTGGTGGCCGCCTGCCCGGGGAGCCGGGAGGCGGCGGCGGACCTGGCGGCGCGCGCCGCGCCCGGCCAGCCGGTGATCGTCGCCGAACCGTGGCAGCTCCCGTGGCTGCGCGGCGTCTTCAGCCCGTTCGCCGCGCTTCCGCTCCCCTCGCTCGCCCGCGCCGCGGAGCGGAAGGCGGAGGCGCTCCAGGAGAAGCTCGCGCGCACGGCGGAGGCCGGGGGCCTCGACCGGGAACTGCTCCTCCTCGCGCCGCTGCTCGGCCGCTTCGACGGAGCCACGCTCGCCGCCGCGGCGCTGCGCCTGGGGCAGGCCGGCGCGCCGCCGCGCGCCGAGGCGGCGGCGCCGGCCGCCGGGCCGGCCCGCATCTGGGTGGGCATCGGCCGGAAGGACAACGTCCGTCCCGGCGACCTCGTCGGGGCATTGGCGAACGAGGCGAAGGTGCCGGCCGGGGCGATCGGGCGCATCGAGGTGCGGGACCTCTTCTGCCTCGTGGAGGTGCAGGCCGAGCACGCCGAGACGGCGGTCCGGGGCCTCACGGGGGTCACGCTGCGGGGGCGGCGGCTGGTCGCGCACGTGGATCGCGGCCCCGGCGGAGGGCGCCCGGCGCGGCGCTGAGCGCCGGGGGGCCGGGCCGGCCGCAGTGCCCGGGAACGCATCGGGGCGCCCTGTGCAGGGCGCCCCGGTGTGGTCCGGCGAAGGCCGCGGGCTACTTCCGCTTGTTGACGGTGTCCTTCAGGCCCTTCCCCGCCCGGAACACCGGCGACGTGGACGCCTTGATGGTGATCTCCTTGCCGGTCCGCGGGTTCCGGCCCTTACGGGCGCCGCGCTTGCGGGTCTCGAAGTTCCCGAAGCCCGTGATCTGCACCTTGTTCCCCTTCTTCAGCTCGCCGGCGATGATGCCCGACGGGGAGAAGAGGGCGTCGACCACGCGGCCGGCCTCGGCCTTCGACATCTTCCCCTTGGACGCCAGGGCGTCCACGAGATCGGACTTGTTCACGAGGTGTCTCCTTGCCCGGAGTGTGATGGGTCATGCGGGTCCCACGAGCCCCCGCGCATCGGCTGATAGTGTAGGGATTACCTAGGGTTTTGGCAATAGCGAGTTTCGCGCTTGACCGGGTTTCGGGGGGTTCCCATGTTTCGCGCGGCCGCCCTCACCCTCAACCCGGACCCCCGCACCCGATGTTCCACGGCACCCGTCCCGGCTGGATCGAGGTCGTCTCCGGCGTGATGTTCGCCGGCAAGAGCGAGGAGCTGATCCGGCGCGTGCGCCGCGCCGTCATCGCGCGCAAGAAGGTTCAGGTCTTCAAGTCCCACCTCGACGACCGCTACGGCGGCATCTTCACCGTCACCAGCCACGACGGCACCGTCGTCGAGGCGGAGCCGGTGCAGGCCTCGGTCGAGATCATGGCGCGCGTGCGCGCGGGCACGGAGGTCGTCGCGGTGGACGAGGCGCAGTTCCTCGACGCCGGCATCGTGGCCGTGGCGAACGCGCTCGCGGACCGCGGCGTGCGCGTCATCCTCGCGGGGACCGACAGCGACTTCCGCGGTGAGGGCTTCGGGCCGATGCCGCAGCTGATGGCCGCCGCCGAGATCGTGGACAAGCTGCACGCCATCTGCGTCGTCTGCGGGGGCCCGGCCACGCGCAACCAGCGCCTCATCAACGGCCGTCCCGCGCCCTACGAGTCGCCGCAGATCATGGTCGGCGGCCGCGAGTCGTACGAGGCGCG
>CAYLJK010000176.1:0-5973 GCA_964383975.1 uncultured Gemmatimonadales bacterium
ATCACGTTCCCCGCGCGGGAGGCGTCGGCGACCGGCTCGTGCGCCGCGAGGTAGCCGTCCACCGCGCCGGTGATGTCCACGGTGCGGCCCTGGATGCCGAGCCGGTCCACCAGCAGCTGCGCGTGGGCCAGCGACTCCGGGCTGGAGGAGCGGTAGGGGAGCAGGAACGCGTGCACGTGCTCGGGGCCGAAGGCGCGCGCCGCGAGGCAGGCGACCAGGGCGCTGTCCACGCCCCCGGAGAGCCCGATGACCACGTCGCGGAAGCCGCGGCGCCGCGTCACCTCCTCCTTCAGGAACTCCACCAGCCAGCGCGTGACGAGCGCGCAGTCAATCGCCAGCGGATCGCCGGGAGGAGGCCCTCCCGCGACCGGCGGACGCCGCCGCACCGCCGGGTCGTACGGCACCGCCGATTCGGCCGGCGCGTCCAGCGCCTTGAGAAGGTGCGGGAGCTTCGTCTCGAGTTCGGCGAGCAGCGGCAGGTCGGCACGGGCGCGGGCCACCTCGTCCAAGTCCACGACCGTCTCGAGCCGGTCCTCCTCCCACAGCGCACCGCGGGCCACCACGTCCCCGCGCGGCGAGACGACCACCGAGCCGCCCGCGAACCCCTTCCCCGCCTCGAAGCCGACGAGCTGGCTCGTCGCCACCCACACCCCGTGCTCCTCGGCCACGGCCCGCGAGATCCGCTCCCAGCGGCTCACGTTCCCCGGCCGCGAGACCGTCTCCTCCAACGGCTGCGTCCCGCGCGCCGGGGAGGCGCTGTGGATGATGATGAGCTGCGCCCCCTGGAGCGCCTGGATCGTCCCGGTCAGCGAGTGCCACGCGTCCTCGCAGATGAGGACGCCGAAGCGCCCGAGCCGCGTGTCGAAGGCCCGCAGCTCCAGCCCCGGCTCGGTGAACCGCTCCTCGTCGAAGACACCGTAGGTCGGGAGGAACACCTTGCGATGCACGTGGACGATACGGGGCTCGTCTCCGCCGAGCGTGGCGTAGAGGGAGCTGTTGTAGAGCGAGCCGCGCCACTGCTCGTAGAAGCCCACGGCCACGTCGAGCACGCCGGCGCCGGAGGCCGCGTGCCGCTCGCGCAGGGCCTCGAAAAGGCTGCCGGCGGTCACCGCCAGCTCGCGAGTCCCGCCCTCCAGCAGGTACCCCGTCATCGCGCCCTCGGGGAGCACCAGGAGGTCGGGGGCGTCCGGCCGATTCGCGCAGGCCGCGAACAGGGCTCCGACGCGCTCCAGGTTGGCGCCGTAGTCGGCCTTGGCGGGCTTGAACTGCGCGACGGCGAGCCGGAACATGGCGGGGAAGATAGCGCGGCCGGCGGGAACCGGGCTAACGTGGAGGCCGCGCGCGGTGACGCCCCTCACCGCGAACAGCCGCCCGGCCCCTACATTCGGCGGCGACGCCGCCCAGCGAGGACCCTCCGATGCGCCCGCTCCCCCATGCGCCCTCCGTCGGGACGTCGCCCATCCAGCAGCGGCTCGAGGCCGCGCTCATCCTCCGGGGGCTGATCCGGGTGCGGACGAGCGCGGAAGAGATGGAAGTCGAGCCGCGGACGTGGTACCGGGAGTCAGGGGAGCACTTCCTGGAGGCGCGCCGCCGGGACTCCGGTGAGCACGTCCGGATTCGGGTGGCGGAGATTCTCGAGGTGCGGCCCTACTGACCAGTTCACAGCGCCGGGGGCCGGGCGTGACGGTAGAGGATCACATGCGCCCGTTCCATCGTGACGAGCCCCCCGCCCATCATGCGGTCCAGCTCCGGCAGCACCGCCTGCAGCTTCGCGTCCTCCTCGACGACCTCCACGATGATCGGCAGGTCCACGGACAGCCGCAGGATGGACTGCGTGTGGACGCGGCTCGTGGAGCCGAACCCGGCGATCGCCCGGACGACCGTCGCTCCCGCGAACCCGCGTGAGCGGAACAGCTCCAGGAGAGCCTCGTAGAGCGGCCGCCCCTCCACCTTGTCGCTCTCGCCGATGAAAACCCGCATCAGCGTGCGCTCGCCCTCGAAACGCTCGGTCATGCGCCCTCCCTCACAGCAGGTGGTCCGCCGCGGTCATCCCCGCCATCGTGGCGACCAGCGAGACCACGACCGTGCCCACCGCGTACGCGCCCGCTCTGGCCCACGCCCCCTGCTCCAGCAGCGAGACGGTCTCGTAGGAGTAGCTGCTGAAGGTCGTGTAGGCCCCGCAGAAGCCGATGAGCAGGGCGGCCCGCACGTCGGGGCTGAATGCGGCGGCGCCGGTGCCCAGCCTCGCGAGGAAGCCGATGAGCAGCGAGCCGGAGACGTTCACCGCGAGCGTCCCCCAGGGGAACGCCGAGCCGGCCCACCTGTGCACGACTCCCTCCACACCGAACCGCGCCAGCGTCCCCACCACGCCCCCGATCGCTATTGGCAGCAGCACGTCAGCCTCCCAGGTACACGACCGCGCCCGTGCCCGTCCCCACCACCGCCATGGCGCCAAGGGCCAGCGCCGCCAACCGCCGGTACGCCGGCGCGCCGCGCACCCACGCGATGCCGAGCTTCACCAGGGTGTTCACCACGATCGCCACGGTGATCCCCGCGGCGGGCATCCGCCACTCCAGGGTGCGCCCCCCGAGCTGGGTGAACGCGATGGTCACCGCGTCCACGTCGGCGACGCCCGATACCGCCGCCACCAGCAGCAGGGCCCCCTCGCCGAGCAGCTCGGTCCCCGCCTTTGCCAGCAGCAGGATCACGGCGTAGAGCGCCGCCCAGAAAAGCGCCTCCCGCAGGCTGAACGGGTTGCGGATGCGCTCCGCCGCCGTCACGGCGCCGGCCGCCCGGCGCCGCCCGATGAGCCACGCCGCCCCGAGACCGGAGACGATCATCGCCGCGACGACCGGCAGCAGTCTGGGCAGCATGCCGCGGTTCACGGCGCCCGCGAAAAACGCCACCCGGCCCGCCATGATGGTCGAGGCGACGATCGCCGCCGCCGCCGCGGGCCGCGCGACCGTCTCGTCGGCCCGCGAGCGATCCGACATCGCCATCGTCACCGCGGTGCTCGAGACCAGGCCACCGACCGCGCCGGTCACGGTGAGGCCCCGCTGGTCGCCGAGGATGCGCACCGCGACGAAGCCGAGAAACGAGAGCCCCGCGACCAACACCACGACGAGCCAGAGCGTGCGGGGGTTGAACACCTGCCACGGCCCGTAGCCCCGGTCCGGCAGCAGCGGCAGCACGATCACCGAGATGACCGCCAGCTCCAGCGCGGCGGTCAGTTCCTCCTGTGACAGCGCTCGCGAGAAGGCCTCGATTCGCGGCTTCGCCACCAGCAGCACCGCGACGCCGATCCCCGCCGCGCCCGCCAGCAGCAGCGCGCCCGCCCCGGCAAGCGCTCCCAGCAGGAACGTCGCCACCGCCGCCACCTCCGTCGTGGCGCCGACGTACCCGCCCGTGCTCTGCCGGTGGTAGTGCACCACGGCGATCGCGGCCACGGCGAGGAAGCTCACCGCCAGCAGCCACGGGCCCGTCACCTCCAGCAGCAGCATCGGCACCGCCCCCGCGAGCGCGATCAGCGGGAACGTCCGCACACCGGCGAACTCGCTGCGAGCCTTGCGCATCTCCGCGCGCTCCCGGTCGAGCCCGATGAGCAGGCCCACCAGCAGCGCCACCACGAGGCGCTCCATCCCCTCGAGCGGCGTGGCCGTGATCACCGATCCATCGTCAGCATCGCCGCGAACGGCGAGCCCTCCAGTGCCGCGCGCCCGCGGAAACCCGAGGCCGTCGCGCCCAGCGCGCGCAGGTCCGCGGGCGCCTCGGCGACGCCCGCCCAGATCGTGTACACGGGCAGGTGCCGCCGCTTCTCGACGTAGGTCACGCCTTCCTCCCGTACCGCGGGCTCGGGGAGCAGCGCCGAAACCCCGCCGCGACGGAAGGTGCGGCGGACCGACGCCCAAGGAAGCCGCCAGTAGGCCTCGCCGCCCACTGCCGTGTCCTGCGATGCGGCATACGTGGTGACCAGCGAACCACGCGTGCCCCCGGGCCGCGCCGCATCGTCCCACGTCAGCGTGTCCACCCACGTGCTGCCACGCGGCGCCTCCCACACCGGCAGCAGCGGCACCAGACGGCGCAGCTGAAGCTGGATCGTGGACGGCAGCGCCTCCGCGCACGCCGGAAGCCCCGGGTCGCAGCCGAGCACCGGCTTCGACACCTCGCCGCGGCGCCCCAGCCGCACGTAGAAGGTGAGCGTGTCCTCGGGAGCAGGCAGCAGGTGCGCCAGCGGTTCGCCGGCGAGCTGGGTCGTCTTCAGTACGCTGTCGAACCCCGCGAGGTACTGGTCGTCACGCACCACCAGCCGCAGCGTCTTCGCCTCCGCATGACGCACGACCGGCGTCCCGTCGCGCTGCGCCTGGATCACGTACTCGATGTGCCAGCCGAAAGCCTCCGGCCACTCGTAGCGCAGCGGGTTCGGGGCCTGAGCAGTACGGTCACCGCATGCCGACGCCACCATGATTGCGCATAGCGAGACACTGAGGCGACGCTGACTGGTCACTATCGCGATAATACCTTTCTATGCCACGCGGCCTCGGCTGGAAGCAAGCGGGACCCGACACCTGGGCGGCGTCGGGTCCCGTGCAGATAACCGGTTGAGTCCGGCGTCCCTGCCGGTTCACCAGGCGGTGAACGTGACGTCATAGAGGGACGTCGTTCGGCGAGGACCATGGGGACGGTGCTTGGTCGTCCCACACCCCTATACGCCGAAGCGCCCGCTTTGTTTCGTCCGCCGCAGGACCGCAGCCCGCCGGTCTGTCGCCCGCCCTACACTAGAAGAGTTCGGTTTGCTCCGCCAGTTGCGCCGGCTCGACCACCGGCTGGCCGAGTAGCGCCTGGAGGCGGCGGGCCGTGGAGGGGGAGTGCCCCTCGAAGTGGTTGTTCACGTAAACATGCACCGCCCGCACGCGCGCCGCGAGGCCGGCGATCGCGGGTGCCCACTCGCCCAGTTCGTGGCTGCGGTCCACCTGCACGCGCGAGTAGTCCTCGATGCTGCGGTCCGGTCCCATGAAGCGGACATACGCGTGGTCCGCCGTCGGCTCCTCGGCGAGCCGGAGCATCCGCGGCCGCGAGATCCAGCGCCCCTCGACGAGCGTGAGCGCGACGCGGTACTCCGCCAGCATCCGCAGGACGTCGCGGGTGAGCCAGCCGAAGCGCCGGAACTCGATCGCGAACCGGAGGTCGGAGGGGAGGAGCGGAAGGAATCGCTCGACCGCCGGCCGATGCTCGGGGCCCAGGTCGGGGCCGCACTGGATGAGCACCACGCCGAGCTTCGGTCCGAGCGCGCGGGCCACGCCGCAGAACTCCCGCAGCACGTCGCCGGCATCGATGAACCGGCGCACGTGGGTGATCTCCTGCGGGATTTTCAGCGAGAACCGGAAGCTCTCCGGGACCCTGGCCGCCCAGCCGCGGACCACCTTCTCCGCCGGGATCCCGTAGAACGTCGAGTCCACCTCCACCGTCGGGAACGCCCGCGCGTACACGCGCAGGTAGTCCTCCTGCCGCGTACCCTCGGGGAAGAACGGCCCCACCCACGCCTGGTAGTTCCACCCCTGCGTGCCGACCAGGATCGTGCCCACGCCTCGAATTGGCACCGCGGCGCCGGCCGACGCAACTTCCCCGCGTGCCAAGGCGACGCCCGTCGCTCCCCGTCGCCGGCGGACCGCTCCGGCGGCCGCGGCGGGACCGCACCGCCCACCCTGAGAGGATGACCGCGCTATGAACCGCCTGGTGCTCCCACTCGCGTTCACGGCCCTGCTGGCCACTCCCGCCGAGGCGATCCCCGCGTTCGCCCGCCGGTACAACATGTCGTGCATGACCTGCCACGACCCGGTGCCGAAGCTCAACGCCTTCGGCGACCGCTTCGCGGCCCAGGGCTTCGTGCTCGCCGAGGACGACACCGTGGGGATGACGACGCTCGGCGACCCGCTGCTGCGGCTGAGCACCACCTTCCCCATCGCCGTCCGCCTC
>CAYLJK010000177.1:0-5965 GCA_964383975.1 uncultured Gemmatimonadales bacterium
GTTGGCGTGCATCGTGTCCACGAGGTCCTGGACGAACGCCCGCACCTCCCCGTCCACCTCCGTGATCTCCGTCGAGCGTTCGCGGAGCACGGGGGAGCCCAGGAGGTGAAGCGCACGCAGGCTCACGACGCCGCCGTCTCCTCGCGCGGCGCCACGACCCGCGCGATCTGCTTGCGCTCCACCACGAGCCGCGACTCCGCCGACTCGATGGTGACGCGGTCATCCTTGAGGTGGATGATGCGGCCGACGATCCCGCCCGCGGTGACGATCTCGTCCCCCTTCTTCAAGGCGGCGAGCAGCTCCTCGTGGCGCTTCTGCTGCTGCCGCTGCGGCCGGATGAGGAGGAACCAGAAGATGGCGATCAGCGCGCCGATCTGGATCAGGACCACGACCAGCCCGGCGGACCCCTGGCCTCCCGGGGGCGGGGCGAGCATCGCGAAGAACGGGGTACCGGTCACGACAGCTCCCGAGTCTGGTAGCGGGCGAGCCAGTCGCGGCTCCACCCGGTGAAGCGTCCGTCGAGCACCGCCGCGCGCGCACGGGCGACGAGCCGAATCAGGTAACGCACGTTGTGGAGCGACAGCAGCCGCAGCCCGAGCAGCTCCTCGGCCACGAACAGGTGCCGCAGGTAGCCCCGCGAGAACGTTCGGCACGCCTCGCAGTCGCAGTCGGCGTCCAGCGGCGCCGGGTCGGTCCGGAACCGGGCGTTCCGGACGTTCACCGGCCCGTCGTCCGTGAACGCCGTCCCGTTGCGTCCCATCCGGGTCGGCGCCACACAGTCGGCCAGGTCCATCCCGAGGCCGACGGCCGCGACGACATCCTCGGGGAACCCGACCCCCATAAGATAACGGGGCAGGCCGGGAGGCAGGGCGCAGGAGAGGACCTCCAGCACGGCCCGCATCGCCTCCTTCGGCTCCCCGACCGAGAGCCCGCCGACGGCCACCGCATCCCAGTCGCCGAGGCCAAGGATCCCCTCCAGCGATCGCCGCCGCAGGTCGAGGTGGATGCCACCCTGCACGATCGGGACGAGCGTCTGCCGCGCCGCGCTCCCCGCTCCCCGCTCCCCGCGCGATGGCTCCGTGCCCCCGTGCCTCTGTGCCCGCAGCTGCTCATGCCTCTGCCGGCACCTCTCCAACCACCGCAGCGTCCGCTCCAGTGCATCGCGCTGGGCCTCGGGTCCGCTCAGGCCAGGGAGGACGTGATCGAAGGCCATCGCCACGTCGCTACCGAGCGTCCACTGGATCTCGACGGCGCGCTCGGGCGTGAGGAAGCGCTCGGAGCCGTCCACGTGACTGCGAAAGCGGACGCCTTCTTCCGAGACGCGGCGCATCCCCTCGAGCGAGAAGACCTGGAAGCCGCCGGAGTCGGTGAGGATGGGCAGCGGCCACCCCATGAAACGGTGCAGGCCGCCGAGCTGCGCAACGACGTCCTCGCCCGGGCGCACGTGTAGGTGGTAGGTGTTACCGAGCACGATGCGCGCGCCGACCTCGACGAGGTCGCTCGGCGCGAGCGTGCGGACCGTGCCCTGCGTGCCCACGGGCATGAAGCAGGGGGTCTCGATGTCGCCGTGCGGCAGGTGCCACACTCCGGCGCGGGCCGCGCCGTCGGTGGCGAGGGCGTCGAACCGGAACGCCGCGTGCTCCCCGCTCATAGCACCGCCATCGCATCCCCGTAGCTGTAGAACCGGTACCCTCGTGCGACTGCCTCGCTGTAGGCGGCCAGGACCCGCTCCGTCCCCGCAAACGCGCACACGAGCATCAGCAGCGTCGAGCGCGGGAGGTGGAAGTTGGTGAGCAGCCGGTCCACGACCTGGAAGCGGTGGCCGGGGCGCACGAACAGCGAGGTCCAGCCGCTCCCGGCGCGCACTGTCCGCTCGGCCGTCGCCACGGTCTCGAGCGTGCGCACCGCCGTCGTCCCGACAGCCCACACGTGAGCGCCCGCGGCGCGCGCGGCCGCGATCGCGGCCGCGGTCGCCTCGGGCACATGGTATGCCTCGGCGTCCATCCGGTGCTCCTCGATGTCCTCCACGTGCACCGGCCGGAAGGTGCCCGGCCCCACGTGCAGCGTCACCGGCACTATGCGGGCGCCCCGCGCCGCGATGGCCTCCAGCACGGCGGGGGTGAAGTGCAGGCCGGCCGTCGGTGCGGCGACGGAGCCCGGCACGGTGGCGTACACCGTCTGGTAGCGCTCCCGGTCGAGCGGCCCGTCCGCTCGCGCGATGTAAGGCGGCAGCGGAACGTGGCCGTGGCGCGCCAGGACGCCGTCGTCCCCGCCCTCCCCGACGAGGCGCACGCGCCGCTCTCCTGTCGGGAGGTGCGCGACCACCTCGACGGCGTCCGTGCCGCCGAGGGTCAGGACGGTGCCGGCGTGGATGCGCTGGCCCGGGCGGACCAGCGCGATCCAGGTGCCCTCCGGTTCGCGGGTCACCAGCAGCACCTCGGCGTGCCCGCCGCCGCGGCGCCGCGGCAGCAGCCGCGCCGGGATGACCCGCGAGTCGTTGACGACGACCACGTCCCCCGGGTGGACCAGCGCGGGGAAGTCGCGGAAGCGGACGTGGCGGGTCGGCGCGCCTGTGCGGCCGTGCGGCGGTGCCCGCTCGACCACGAGCAGCCGGCTCGCATCCCGCACGGGCGCCGGCTCCTGCGCGATCAGCTCCGAAGGGAGCGCGTAGTCGAAGTCGGCGGTCTTCAGGGCTGCGGCCGGATCTCCACGCGGTCGCCCTGGAACACCGGGATGAGCAGCCGGCTGCGCCGGGTGTCCCATCCGATGTCGGCCGGCGAGACCACGCCACCCACCAGCCGCGTCCACGCGGTGTCGCCCGGCGCGAGGCGGATGATGCTGGAATCCTGCCACGTGGACACGATGAGCGTGCCGTCGGCGAGCCGCTCGACGCCATCGAGCTGCGCCCTCCCGGGGCTCGGCAGCTCCAGGCGCCGGCCGCTTCCGGTGATGCGATAGACCGCCCCGCTCCACGTCACGACCACCAGGCCGGCGGAGTCGGCCGTGATGCCGTTGGGCTGGCCGAGCGCCGCTCCGCGCGCGACCGGGACGGCCTTCCCGTTCGGCAGGAAGCGGTGGATCGCGTCGCTGTTGGAGCGGGAGAAGTCCGGTCGCAGCCCGGTGTCGGAGACGTACACGGTCCCGTCCGGTGCCACGGCCACATCGTTGAGGAACGTGGCCCGCGGCACCGCCCGCTCGCCGAGCGGCGAGCCGGTCGTGCGATCGAACAGCCGGACGACGTCGATGTCGGCGACGAACAGCGTGTCGCCCTTGATGGCCATTCCCTTGGGAGCGTGCAGCGTCACGCTGTCGGACGCGCCGTCGACCCAGCGCGGCTCGATGACGCGGCCGTCGATGCCGATCCGCGCGATGAAACCGTTGTCGTCCTTCTCCGTCGGCGAGCCGTTGATGTTCGAGACGAGGTACGCGTCGAGGGTGGCGTCGTACAGCACCGACTCGGGCGTGCGGAGCGAGTCGGCGGCGACGAGCATCGTGTCGGCGGCGGGCTCCCGGGCCTGCGGCTGCTCCCCGCGGCCGCAGGCGGCGGAGAGGGCGAGGAGCGCGAGAAAGGTACGGCGGTTCATGACGGTCCCCAGGGTTCAGGAGGTGGCGTCGAAGAGGTCGGGGCCGCCCTCCTTGGGCGGCGCGAATCCGAAGTGGCGGTACGCGGCGGGCGTGGCCACGCGGCCGCGCGCCGTGCGCGCGAGGAAGCCCTGCTGGATGAGGAACGGCTCGTACACCTCCTCGACGGTGCCGGCGTCCTCGCCGACGGCGACGGCCACGGTGTTGAGGCCCACCGGCCCGCCGTCGAACTTCTCGATGATGGTGGTGAGGATGCGCGCGTCCATGTCGTCGAGGCCGAACTCGTCCACGTCGAGTCGGGCGAGCGCGGCCCGCGCCGTGGCCAGGTCGATCCGGCCGCCGGCCCGCACGGTCGCGTAGTCCCGCACGCGCCGCAGCAACCGGTTGGCCACGCGCGGCGTCCCGCGGCTGCGGCGTGCAATCTCGAGCGCGCCGTCCTCGTCGCCGTCCACGCCCAGGATGCGGGCCGAGCGGACGACGATCTGCCGGAGCTCCTCCGCCGGGTAGAAGTGCAGCCGCTCGACCATGCCGAACCGCGCACGCATCGGCGGCGTCAGCAGGCCGAAGCGCGTCGTCGCGCCGATGAGCGTGAACGGCTCCAGCGCCATTGGGATCGTCTCGGCGTGCGGCCCCTCGCTGATCCGCACATCCACCCGCCAGTCCTCCATCGCGGGATAAAGGAACTCCTCCAGCGCCGGCCGGAGCCGGTGCACCTCGTCGATGAAGAGAATGTCGCCCCGCCGCAGGTTCGTGAGCAGCCCCACCAGATCACCGGGACGCTCCAGCACGGGGCCCGAGGTGGTACGGATGCTCACGCCCATCTCCTTCGCGAGCAGGATGGCGAGCGTCGTCTTGCCCAGGCCCGGCGGGCCGAAGAAGAGCGCGTGGTCGAGGGGTTCGCCGCGGGCGCGCGCGGCGTCGATGGCGATCTGGAGGTTCTCGCGGACCTTCGCCTGCCCGACGAACTCGTCGAGCCGCGACGGCCGGAGCGAGGGCTCCGCGCCGCGATCGTCGCCGAGCGGCTCGGGAGTCGTGATCTCGGAGCGTCGCGCCACGTCAGCGTCCCGTCAGCCAGGTGAGGGCCGAGCGCACCAGGCCGGCCGTGTCGAGGGTGCCGTCGGCGGCCAGCGCGTGGCGGACGGCGTCATCGGCCTCGGCCGCGCTGTAGCCCAGGCGCACCAGCGCGCGCGTCGCGGCGTCGCTCGCCGTCGGCACCCGCCGGCCCTCCTCCGCGCGCAGGTCGTCGGTCTTGTCCGTCAACTCCACGACGAGGCGCTCGGCCGTCTTCTTCCCGACTCCCGGCACGGCCACGAGCGCCGCAAGGTCTCGGTCCCGAATGCTGCGGACGATCCGCTCCGCCGAGAGTGCTGAGAGCATCGCGAGGGCGAGCTTCGGGCCGATCCCGCTCGCCGTGAGGAGGCGCTGGAAGACGCGTCGCTCCTCCGCGCTGGTGAACCCGTAGAGGGTCTGCCCGTCCTCGCGCACCACCAGGTGCGTGTGCAGCTCCACCGGCTGGCCTTGGTGCGGCAGCGACTCCAGCGCGCGGGTCGGGACGAACACCTCGTACCCCACCCCCGAGGGCGTCCGCACGATCACGCGGTCGCTCTCACGGTACGCCAGCGTGCCGGCCAGCAGTGCGATCATCGGTGCGCCTGTGCGCCTGTGCGCCTGTGCCCGCTCACCCTACCACCGCCCTCCGCAGCGTCCGTCCCGCCCGCAGGCAGTGTGTCAGCGCGATGGCCACCCCGTCGGCAGCATCGGCGGGCCGGGGCGGCCGGGCGAGCCGCAGCAGCCGGGTCACCATCAGCTGGACCTGGTCCTTGGTCGCCGCGCCGCGCCCCACCACGGCCGCCTTGACCTCGCGGGGGTTGTAGGCCGCCACGGGACACGCCGCCTGCGCGGCGGCCAGGAGCACGGCGCCGCGCGCGTGGCCGAGGATGAGCGCGGAGCGGACGTTGCGGTGCACGAACACGTCCTCGACCGCCATGTGGTCGGGGCGGTGCCGCGCCAGCAGCGCCGCGACCTCCTCGAAAATGACCGCGAGCCGCTGCGGGAGCGGCTCGCGCGCCGGCGGGCGGATGACGCCGCACTCGATCAGCCGGTACCCGCCGCCGGCCGCCCGCTCGACGATGCCGTAGCCGGTCGCGGCGGTGCCCGGGTCCACCCCGAGCACGATCACACCTCCGCCAGCGCCTCCTCGTCCACGTCGAAGTTGGAGAACACCTTCGCGACGTCGTCGTGCTCCTCGATCGCTTCCATCAGCCGCATCAGCTTCACCGCGTCCGGCCCTTCCACGCGCACGCTGGATTTCGGGAGCATCGCGATCTCGGCCGAGTCCCAGGTGATGTTCCGCGCGCGCAACCCCTCCTGCACCGCGTGGAAG
>CAYLJK010000178.1:0-3726 GCA_964383975.1 uncultured Gemmatimonadales bacterium
GGCCGCGCCCGGTCAGGTCCAGCGGGACCGTCTGCACGAGGCGGTCCGCGCCCGCCACCTCCGGCACCGGTTGCACCACGGTGTCGCCGACCACACCGAGTCGGCTCACGCGCCAGCTCACCACCTCGAGCGACGCCAGACCGTGGTCGTCCCGCGCGTCCACCACCAGCGCCACGCGGAGGTCGAGCGGCGCGGTGGTGTCGACGCCGGGCACCGGCACCGCGACCACCGGCGCGGAGTCCGGCACGGCGATCACCCGCAACAGCGCCAGCGGCGCCGCCACGTTCCCGCCGCGCCCCAGCAGCAGCAGCGACCACTCCGCATCACGACGCACCACGACGCTGCCGCCGAAGACCGCACCCTCCGCCGTCAGCGGCACCGTGTCGGCCTCGGCGCCGAGCCGCGCCGCGTCGAGCGGCGCACTGGCGCGCCCATGCACGTGCAGCACGGTGCCCACCGGGAGGGCGATCTCCGCTGCTCCGGCCTCCAGTGCCTCGGCCTCCCGGCGCAGATACGTTGGGAATCGTGCGGTGATGGCGAGGTCGCCGAGCGCGAGCGGCGCCGGAACAGCGACGTCCAGCGTCTCCGAGACCGCGCCGTCCGCCGCGGCGTAGACCCACGTGCTCGCCCAGAGGTCGGCGAGCCGGTGCGTGGCGCGACCGGCGGCGTCCGTCACCAGCGGCACGCTGCGCCACGCCTCCCCCGTGCTCCGCATGCGCAGCACGGCGTGGCCGGGCCCGGGGCCTGCCCGGACCGACACCTCCACGCCGCCCCCGCGCGGCACCGACCGGGCCGACAGCGTGATCGCGACGCGCGGCGGCACCAGGGCCCGCCACGCGTGCACCGGGGACCGCAGGGCGGCAGCCGCATCGCCGGCGGAGCGGAACGCCGCCACCGCGACCGCGGCCGTCACCGATGCGGCCGCCAGCGCCCGGCGGAGCAGCCGTGCCGCGCGCGTCGATGCCGTCGGCGCCCACGCCTTCGGCGCGTACGGCGGCAGCGTGGCCTCCACCCGCCGCACCGCCGCCGCCGCGAGGTCCGCGGAGGTCCCGGGAGGCGCCTCCGCCGCGAGGTCCACGACGCCGGAGAGGGCGCCGCGCCGCAGGCCCAGCTCCCGCTCCACCAGCACCGCCGCCTCCCGCCGCGGATCCAACGCGGAGCGCGTGCGGATGCGCCAGAACACCGCAGCCGCGAGGGCGAGCCCCGCCACCCACAGCGCGAGCGGAAGCCACCGCAGTTGCGCGTACAGCCCGGTGCCGGCGAGGAGGGCGGCTCCGGTCCCGACCGCCGCGGTCGCAGCGACGGCCACGGCTACGTCCGCGGCGGCGCGGCGCATCCGCAGCGTCCGCGCGAGCACCACCAGATCGCGCAGCAGCCTCACACCGCAGCTCCCACGGCGTACGCCACCAGGTTCACCCCCATGCGCAGCGCCTGCTCGCGCACGTCCGGCGGATCCCCATGCACCTGTGGGTCCTCCCAGCCGTCGCCGAGGTCCGACTGGTACGTGTAGTACACCGCCAGCCGCCCGCCGATGGCGATCCCCAGTCCCTGCGCCGGCAGGCCGTCATGATCATGGACCTTCGGCGGCCCCGCGGGGAAGTCGTACACGAGGTGGTAGACGGGATGGTCGGCCGGGACGTCCGCCAGCGCTCGGTCGGGGAAGACTTTCGCGATCTCCCGCCGGAACGACGCGTCCATCCCGTAGTTGTCGTCGGCGTGGAGGAACCCGCCAGCCTCCAGGTGCCGCCGCAGCGCCCGCACCTCCTCCGGCGCGAACACCACGTTGCCGTGGCCGGTCATGTAGAGGTACGGGACCTGCCAGAGCACCGGGTCGGTCAGGCGCACGACGCGCTCGCGCTCCGTCGTGCGCAGGCGCGTGCGCTCCCGGACCGCCCGGAGCAGGTTGGGGAGGCTGGACGGGTTGGCGTACCAGTCGCCGCCCCCGTCGTAATGCACGCGCCCGATCGTGACGGGAGCGTTCAGCGGGTCAGCAGCCGGTAGGCGTCCTGCCGTGGGATGCCGAGTCGTCGGGCCAGCTCCTTCGCGACGGCGGCCGGGCTGCCGCGCTCCCGCAGCTCGGCGATGATCGCGGCCGCCGTGGTCGGCGCCGCCTCCGCCGCTGCGCCGCCCACCCCGACCTGCGCGCCGACCACGATGGTCACCTCGCCGCGGGGGGGGTGCTCCGCGTAGTACGCGGCCAACTCGCCCAGCGTTCCGCGCCGGATCTCCTCGTGGCGCTTGGTGAGTTCCCGCGCGAGGGCGGCCGGCCGCCCGGCGCCGCACACGCCAGCCAGCGCCGCGAGGAGGGCCGCGGTGCGGCCGGGTGCCTCGTAGAGCACGACGGTCCACGGCGAACCGGCCGCCGCGCCGAGCAGCTCCTTGCGCGCGGACCCGCGCCGCGGCGGGAAGCCGAGGAACAGGAAGCGGTCGGCGGGGAATCCCGCTGCGGCCAGCGCCGCCAGCACCGCCGACGGCCCGGGCACCGGGACGACGGGGATGCCCCGGGCGTGCGCCCGCTCGGCGAGCCGCGCGCCGGGGTCGCTGACGCCGGGCGTCCCCGCGTCCGTCACGTACGCCACGTCCTCGCCGCCAGCCGCGCGGTCCAGCAGCCGCTCGATCGCCGCCGCCGCGGAGTGCGCATGCAGGCTGACGACCCGCGCGGTGATACCGTAGTGGGCGAGCAGCGTGCGGGTGCGCCGCGTATCCTCGCACGCCACGGCCGCGGCGCTGCGCAGCGTCTCCACCCCCCGAGACGAAAAATCCCCCAGGTGTCCGATGGGGGTGGCGACCACGTACAGCCGGCCGCCGCTCACCAGCTGATGCGCCAGGGAAGCCGGTCGAAGAAGCCCACGGCGTTGAGCGCGAAGCGCTGTTCGCGGGCCGCGTCGCGGATCAGCCGCGCGGCAAACTGCGGGTACACGATCTCCAGCTCACCGAGGAAGCCCGACGCCCACTGCGCTACCGCCTCCGCGAGCCGCTCGGGCTCGATAACCGGATCGGGGTGCTTCGTCCCGCGCGGCCCGCCCACCGTCTGGAGCACCTCGTGCTGCGGCAGGAGCTTCTGCCGCACGCGCTCGGCCCGCTTCGCGGCGTCGCCCATTTCGCGCCCGGCCGCCTCCGTGACGTCCCAGACGAGGGTGCGGAAGACCTGGAGCAGCGCAGGGGACGCCTGGTGCGGCAGCTCGCCGAGCCCCGCGAAGGCCTTCACGCTGACGGTCGGGAGCGCCTGGCCCGGCGCCGCGGCGAACAGCCGTGCGACGCAGGCCGCCGGCGCCTCGCCCGGCCGGATGTCCGCGAACATGCCGCCCGCGAACCGCCCGGCGCGCACCTGGATGTAGTTGAGCCGCGTGTTGGAGATCAGCTCGAGCGTGCCGCTCCACTGCCGTTCCAGGAGCGGCCGAAACAGCAACTCCGGGTTGCGGGGGTTCAGCCCCAGCTCCTGCGGCTCCTGGACGCACGCCGCGAACATAGCCGCCAGCTGCTCCTGCGGGACCTCGGCGAACAGCATCTCGGAGCGCTCCGGCTCCGCGGCGATGTGCCGCAGCGCCTCGCCGATCGCGACCGGGAACCGGCCGCTCGGGGTCAGGATGGCGGCGTTGACCAGCTCCCCGACGCGGAACAGCAGCAGCACGACCTCGTCGGGCCGGTAGCACGCCAAGTAGGCGTCCACCTTCCCGTCCCGATCCCGCTTCGAGTACGCGATGAGGCTGTCCACGTGGACGTACG
>CAYLJK010000178.1:3736-5907 GCA_964383975.1 uncultured Gemmatimonadales bacterium
GCCGGACCGACGAGTCGATCAGGACGGCGCTGGACGCCCGCATGGTCAGGTCAGAGGTGCTGCTCGATCCGCCCCTGGAGCGCCGCCTTCGGGACGGCGCCCACCACGGTGTCCACGTGGCGGCCGTCCTTGAAGAACAGCAGCGTCGGGATGGAACGGACGTTGAACCGCATCGCGGTCTTCGGGTTCGTATCCACGTCGAGCTTCGCGACCCTCAGCCCGCGCGGGGCGTAGTCCCCTGCGAGCTGGTCGAGCACCGGCGCGATGATCTTGCACGGGCCGCACCACTCGGCCCAGAAATCCACGACGGCGAGACCCCTATGGCCCTCGACCTCCGCGGCGAAGGTCTCGTCCGATACGTCAATCGTGTGCAGCCCTGCCATGCCGTGCGACTCCGCTGTAGTATGGAAGCATGCTGCCCTCTGACCTCGCGCTCGACGCCCGCATCGCCCACGTCGGGGTCGCCGTCCAGGACCTCGATGACGCCGTCCGCTTCTACCGCGACGTCCTCGGCGCCCACCTCCACCCGCCGCAGGAGGCGGACGGCGCCCGCATCGTCGGCGTGGAGCTCGGGGAGTCGGCGGTCGAGCTGCTCACGGCCGACGACGCCGAGAGCCCGGTCGGCAGGTTCCTCGCCCGTCGCGGGCCCGGAATCCATCACATCTGCTTCCGCGTCACCGACCTGGAGGCCGCGCTGGCCCGCTGCCGGGAGGCCGGCTACCGACTCCTCGACGAGGTCCCGCGTCCGGGCGCCGACGGCAGGCGGGTGGCGTTCGTGCATCCCAAGGCCACCGCAGGGATCCTGCTCGAGCTGACCGACTAGTCCGGCTGGCTCGTCGTTCCCGGCGTGCCGGGGCGGGGCCGCGCCGCCGGCATCGCGGCGTCCAGTCCGATCTCCCTGACCACCCAGCCGCCGCCGCGCCGCACCTGCACCAGCGTGAAGGGCACGGTGAAGCGACGGCCGCCCTGGACCAGTTCGACGCGCACCACCGGCTGCGCGGGCAGCTGCGCGTCGGTCCCCGCGATGCGGCGCTCCTCGTGCCGCAGCACCCGCTGGATGATCACGAGCCGGCGCTCGCGCTCGGCCGCCGGGATCCGGTTCGTGACGTTGCTCGGCCCGCGTTCGTCCCCCCACAGGCCGGCCATCGCCGCCAGGTTCGACGAGCGCACCGCGTCGAGGAACGCCTCCACGGTGGCGTCGGGCGTGGCGCCGAGCGGCACGGTCGGTGTGACGGGCCGGCCGCCGCACGCGAGCAGTGCGGCGACGGCGGACGGTACGAGGAGACGGTGCGGGAAGCCCACTGGCGGCGTAGCTTAACGGAAGCCCGGAGGGCGGGCAAGCATGCGACTCTACATCAACATCGATCACGTCGCGACGGTGCGCCAGGCGCGTCGCACCGACGAACCCGACCCGGTCCGCGCCGCGGTCCTGGCCGAGCTCGCCGGGGCCGACGGCATCACCGTCCACCTGCGCGAGGACCGCCGCCACATCCAGGACCGGGACGTCGAGCGGCTTCGCGAGACCGTCCGCACGGTCCTCAACCTCGAGCTGGCCACGTCGGAGGAGATCGTCGCCATCGCGGAGCGGCTGCGGCCGCACCAGGCGACGCTGGTCCCGGAGCGGCGCGAGGAGGTCACGACCGAGGGCGGTCTCGACTGCGCGCGGCACCATGCACGGCTCGCCGAGGTCCTCGCGCGGCTGCGAGCCGTCGGCATCCGCACCAGCCTCTTCATCTCCCCCGACACGGCCTCCGTCGAGGCGGCGCTGCGGCTGCGCCCCGACGCCGTGGAGCTGCACACCGGCCGCTACGCCCACGAGTGGCGCCGGCCCGACGCGGCGCTCGACGAGCTCTCGGCGGCGGCCGCCGCGGCGGTGGCGGTTGGCGTCGCCGTCCACGCGGGCCACGGGCTCACCTACGAGAACGTCGGCCGCGTCGCGGCCATCCTCGCCATCGAGGAGCTGAACATCGGCCACTCGGTGATCAGCCGCGCCGTGTTCGAGGGGATGGAGCTGGCCGTCCGGACGATGCGCGAACGAATTGACCGGGCCCGCGGCGTCTCCTAGCTTGGCAGCGTCCCCACCCCCCGTCACCTGACACCGCACGAGGGCGCGATGGGTCAGTCCATGGGCACGCTCGACTTCTTCCTGCTCGAGGCCGGTGACATCCTGG
>CAYLJK010000179.1:0-5898 GCA_964383975.1 uncultured Gemmatimonadales bacterium
CCGGATGTCACCGGATGGAGCTACCGCGGGGCGCAGCGCCGCCCGGCCGGCGACAGCGCGGCGGCCGACAGCGCGGTGCGGCGGATCCTGGAAGGGAACGCCGCCGCGCTCCAGCGCGCCGGGATCCCCGTCGTGCTGGCCTCGGGCGGGGTGCGGGCGGCGGACTTCCTCGGCGGCGTGCGCAAGGCGATCGCCGCGGGGTTGCCTCGCGACAGCGCGCTCGTGGCGCTCACCCTGCGGCCGGCGCAGCTCGCCGGGATGGGGGAGCAGCTCGGCGCCGTCGAGGCCGGCCGCATCGCGAACCTCGTCGTGACGGAAGGCGACCTGTTCACCGACAGCGGCACGGTGCGTGCGGTCTTCGTGGACGGGATCCGCTACACCGTGGAGGCGCCGCCCCCGCGCCCGCCCGCGGGGCGCGGCGGCGCCGAGCCCGCGGCGCGCGTCGAGGGCACGTGGGACCTCACCATCACCACGCCGCAGGGCCCGCAGGCCGTGACGATGACGCTGCAACAGTCGGGCGCCGCGTTCACCGGCACGATGACCTCGCAGGTGGGGGGCGCCGACGTGGCCAACGGCCGCCTGGAGGGCACCACGGCGACGTGGACGATAACGCTGGCCATCGGCGGGCAGAGCATGGAACTGAGTTACACGGCGGAGATCGAGGGGACGCGCATGCGGGGCACGGTGACGGTCGGACCGATGGGGTCGTTCCCGTTCACCGGGGAGAAGCGGCCATGAACTGCGGCGGGTACAGAGGCACGGGGGCACGGGGGCACGGCGGTGTGCTGGCGGTCGCCGCCGCGGTCTTGGTCGCCGGCGTGGCGCAGGCACAGGAGGGGCCGGCGGCGCTGACGATGCCGGTCCCGCCGCCGGCGCGGCTGGTGGCCATCACCAACGCGACCATCATGACGGGGACGCGGGGCACGATCCCGCGGGGCACGATCGTCATCCGGGACGGGCGGATCGCCGCCGTCGGGGCGGACGTGGCGGTCCCAGCCGGGGCGCAGGTCATTGACGCGACGGGGCGGACGGTCATCCCCGGCATCATTGACGCGCACTCGCACACGGCGCTCGAGGCGATCAACGAGGCGACGCAGTCCGTCACGGCCGAGGTGCGAATGGCGGACGTGCTGCGCCAGGACGGCGTGACGCTGTACCGGCAGCTCGCGGGGGGCGTGACGAGCGCGCTGGTGCTCCACGGGTCGGCGAACACGATCGGCGGGCAGAGCGTGACCATCAAGCTGCGCTACGGGCTCCCCGCGGAGTCGCTGCTCTTCGAGGGGGCGCCGCCGGGGATCAAGTTCGCGCTCGGCGAGAACGTGCGGCAGTCG
This sequence comes from uncultured Gemmatimonadales bacterium, assembly GCA_964383975.1. GTDB lineage: Bacteria > Gemmatimonadota > Gemmatimonadetes > Gemmatimonadales > JACORV01 > DASXPG01. The sequence goes on from CAYLJK010000179.1 coordinate 1,332, forward strand.
AACCAGACGCCACCGCCGGGGACGCCGCGGCGCTACCCGGCCTCGCGGATGGGCGTGGAGGAGACGCTGCGCGACGTGTTCACGCGCGCGCAGCGCTACCGGGCCGAGTGGCGCGGGTACGAGCAGGCACGCCAGGCGTGGGAGCGCTCGCGCCGCCGCGGCGCGGAACCGGTCCCGCCGTCGCGGGACCTGGAGCTGGACGCGCTGGTCGAGGTGTTGGAGGGGCGGCGGCTGGTGCACGCCCACTCCTACCGCTCGGACGAGATCCTCATGCTGTTAGCCGTGGCGCGGGAGTTCGGCTTCCGGGTCCACGACTTCACGCACGTGCTCGAGGGCTACCGCGTGGCCGACGAGCTGGCCGCGGCGGGGAGCGGCGGCTCGACCTTCGCCGACATGTGGGCGTACAAGCTGGAGGCATGGGACGCGATCCCGCACAACGCCGCGCTGATGGCCGAGCGCGGGGTGGTCGTGTCCGTGAACTCGGACAGCGACGAGCGGGCGCGGCGGCTCTACCAGGAGGCGGCCAAGACGGTCCGCTACGGCGGGGCGTCGGAGGACGAGGCGCTGCGCATGATCACCATCAATGCCGCGCGCCACCTCGGAGTCGCGGACCGCACCGGGTCCATCGAGGTGGGGAAGGACGCGGACCTCGCGATCTTCAACGGGCATCCGTTCGCGCCCGGCTCGCGCGTCGAGATGACCCTCATTGACGGCCGCGTCTTCTTCGACCGATCGACCGCGCCGACGCTCGAGTGGAGGATGCAGCAGCAGCGCCAGGCGCAGCCGGCCCGCACTCCGCCGCGCACGGCGGGGGGAGGTGTGCCATGAGCGCCCGAGGCGTGTTCGGCGCGGCGGCGCTCGCCGCCCTGGTCCCGGCCGTGCTCGTGGCGCAGGCAGGCCCGACGCGGCGCGGTGGTGCCTGGGCGATCACCGACGCAACCATCGTCCCGGTCGTCGGCGCGCGCATTCCGCGCGGCACGATCGTCATCCGCGACGGGCGCATCGCGGCCGTCGGTGCGTCGGTGACGGTCCCCGCCGACGCCCAGCGGATAGACGGCGCCGGGCTGTTCGTGTACCCGGGGCTCATTGACGGCGGCACGCAGCTCGGCCTCACCGAGATCGGCTCCGTCCCTGGGGGCGAGGACCGGCGGGAGCTGGGGGACTTCAACCCCCATAACGACGCGATCGTCGCCGTGAACCCGGCGTCCGAGATCATCCCGACGGTGCGCGTCACCGGCGTCACGACGGCGATCACCGCGCCAACGGGCGGGCAGGTGAGCGGGCAGGCCGCGCTGGTGGACCTGTTCGGCTGGACGGCGCAGGAGATGGCGATCGTCCCGCGGGCCGGGATGGTGATGACGTACCCGCGCGCCGCCGCCGCACCGGGCCGTTTCGGCCGGCAGCCGAGCCCCGAGGAGCAGCGCGAGCGGGTGCAGCGCGAGTCGCGCGCCCTGCGCGAGTACCTCGGCAGCGCGAAGGCGTACGCCGAGACACGGGCGCGCGCCGGGGCGGACGGGGCGCCGGTGGACCTCGCGATGGAGGCGATGCTCCCGGTCATGCGCGGGGAGGCGGCGGCGATCTTCGACGTGGAGACCGCCGACCAGATCCGCGGCGTGCTCGCGCTGGCCGATTCGTTCGGGCTGCGCGTGATCCTGCGCGGCGCGCGCTACGCCTGGGAGCTGGCCGACACCCTCGCCGCGCGCCGCATCCCGGTCGTCGTGGGGCCGCTCACCGAGACGCCGGGCCCCGAGGATCCGTACGACATGATCTACGCCAACCCCGGGGCGCTGGCCCGCGCCGGTGTGCTCATCGCCTTCCGAACCAACGACGCGGCCGACTCGCGGAACCTGCCGTTCAACGCCGCGCTCGCCACCGCGTACGGCCTCGACCCCGAGGCCGCGCTCCAGGCGCTCACCATCAACGCCGCGCGCATCTTCGGCGTCGCGGACCGCATCGGGAGCCTGGAGGTGGGGAAGGTCGCGACGCTCGTCGTGACGACCGGCGACCCGCTGGACGCGCGCACGGCCGTGCGGCACGTCTTCATCCGCGGGCAGCCGGCGCCGTTCAACGACCGGCAGACACGGCTGTACGAGGCGTGGCGGGCCCGGCCGCGGGCCGCCACCCCGCGCTGAGCGGCGCTCACCGACCGGACCGCGGGCCCCGGCCCTCCGGGGCCCGCGTCTTTTCGGCCGGCAACCGCCTCGCCGCGGCCACCATCTCCGGCGCGCCGGACGCCATGATGCGGCATGGACCGCGGCGTCACGCTCCCCGAGGTGGTCGTCGTCCTGGTGCTGGTGGGGATCCTGCTCTCCATCGCGGTGCCGGCGCTCACGGACGGTTTCGACCGCGCGGCGGTGCGCGGCGCCGGGGACCGCTATGCCGCGCTGCACGAGCGGGCGCGGACGCTGGCCGTGGCGCGCGGGCGTCTGGTGCGCCTGGAGGTGGACGCGGCGCGGCGGCAGGTGACGCTCGCCGTGCGCCGGGCCGACGGAGCGTGGGACACGCTGCGGACGCAGGCCCTGGGGCGCGCGGCCATCGCCGTGACGCAGCCGGTCGTCACGTTCAGTCCCCTGGGCACGGGGTTCGGGGTGTCGAACACGCGGCTCGTCTTCGCCCGTGGGGTTCGGGCGGAGACGCTGACCGTCTCGCGTACCGGCCGGCTGCGGCGGTGGTGAGCGCTACTCGGCGGCGGGGCGCACCGCCGCCCACGGGGCGCAGACCTCGCGGGCCACCTCGCCGAAGGGGCGCGGCGCGATGCCGAACACCGGGGCGAGCGCGTTCGCGGTCGTGGTGTTCCCCTCCAGCAGCATCTGGAGCTGGTCCGGCGTGACGGGATTGAGGTGGGGCAGCACCATCCCCGCGTAGGCCGCGAAGCGCACCACGGAGACCGGGACCGGCACGCGCGGCCGGCGCACGCCGAGCGCCTCCTCGAGGGTGTCCAGCAGTTGATGGTACGTCAGGGGTGAGGGGCCCGCGAGGTCGAATGTCCCCTGGATGTCGGTCCGCTCGACCGCGGTAACGAAGGCATCGGCCACCTCCTCCGCAGCCACCGGCTGAAGCTGGTAGAGCCCGTTCCCGATCACCGGGACGACGGGCGCGAAGCGCAGCATCGTCACGAGGATCTTCAGCACCTCGTTCTCCGGCGCCGCCACGAGGCCGGGACGCATGACGGCGTGCGACAGACCGCTCGCGCGCACCGCCTCCTCGGCTGAGAACTTGGTGCGGTGGTAGGCCGTGGCGCCGGGATCCGGGCGGGCGCCGAGGGCGCTCATGTGCACGAACCGGCGCACTCCCTGGTCGCGGGCGGCCAGCAGGACGGCCTGGGTTCCGTGCAGGTGCACCCGCTCGTACGTCTGACGGCCGACCTCGAGAATGATCCCCACCAGGTGGATGACCGCGTCGGCGCCCGCCGTCAGCCGGAGCAGGGCGTCGGTGTCCTGGAGGTCCCCCCGCACCACCTCGACGCCGGATCGGTCCCGGAGCCAGCCATGGGCCGCTGGATCGCGCACCAGCGCCCGCACCTCGTGCTCGCGCTGGAGCAGGTGCGTGATGACGTGCCGGCCTACGAACCCGGTGCCGCCCGTGACCGCGACCTTCATCGGACCCCCGCCAGGGACGCCCTAAAGTCCCGTTGAAACCTCTCGTTGACAAGACCGTAGTACAATCGTAAACTCAAGCATATTTTTAGATTGCGGTATAAACTTGATACGACGACCAAATCACTCGGGATGCGCATGACCGACATAGCCATCGGACGGCGAGAGCGCAAGAAGGAAGAGACCAAGCAGCGGATCTTCCTGATGGCGGTCCAGCTGTTCAACGAGAAGGGGTTCGACGCCACGACGATCGACGAGATCGCCGAGCGGGCGGATGTCGCCAAGGGGACGGTCTTCAACTACTTCCCGCGCAAGGAAGCGCTGCTGCGCTACCTGGTGGACGAGTGGCTGGGCTTCGCGGAGGCGGTGGCGGCAGACACGGCGCGCCCGGCGGCCGACCGGATCATCGAGGTGTTCACGCAGGCGTCGGCGGAGTTCGGGGAGAACCGCGACCTGGCGCGGGCGCTGGCGCACTTCACGATGGAGCAGCTGTGCTGCGTGCCCGGCGCGGAGGCGGCGGCGGGCCACCAGAAGCTGGAGCGGATCTTCGACGAGGTGGTACGGCAGGGGCAGGAGCGCGGCGAGTTCCGCCGCGACCTGGACCCGTTCGCGGCGCGGGCGGCGCTGGCGTCGGTCTTCATCGGCACGCTGATGTGGTGGATCGGGGCGCGGGACGGGCGGGTGGATCCGCGGGCCCTGGCGGTGTCGCTCCCCGAGGCGATTCGCGCGCAGTGCCGGATCGTCTTTGACGGCCTTCGTCCGCGAGCGGGGCACTGAGATGCGGGCGATCCGGTGTCTGGTCGCCGCCGCGGTTCTTGCCGCAGTCCCAGCGATGGCGCAGCAGCCGCGCGCACCGGTGCGGCTCACGATGGCGGAGGCGGTGCGGCGGGCGCTGGAGGTGGGGGAAGAGGTCCGCGTGGCGCGCGCCGCGCTGAACGTGGCGCGCAGCCAGGTGACGCAGGCGCGGGCCG
>CAYLJK010000180.1:0-4817 GCA_964383975.1 uncultured Gemmatimonadales bacterium
CGCGCGGGAAAAGCCGGTTGTATGTGTCAAAGGTGGTGGCGTCGCTTTCCTGGGCGAGCCCCAGCAGCGAGAGGAACGTCGGCGCCCCCGCGGCGGGCCGCTCGGAGCCGCCCACCATCAGCCGCACCGCGACGGATGCCCGCCCGATGTCGTCCACCGCGCCGACGCGGTACACGTGGCGCATCTCATAGAAGAACGTCGGCACGTCGGGCCCGCGACGCGGCTCGTAGATCAGCTCCAGCGTGTCCACCCGGCTGGCGGTCGCCGTCGCGGGGAAGGTGCCGACGGTGTCGCCGGCCGCCGTCACGTAGGAGACGCCGAGCAGGTCGTCCGGGTCGAGCCGCAGCGCGAGCGCGAACCAGAGACCCGACGGGTCCAGGTAGTAGTCCCGTCCCTCCACCAGGATCTCCCACGCCAGCGGCCCGGCGCGCTGCGGGCTGTCCGTGCGGCGGGCGACCGCCTGGATGCCGCCGAGGTTCGTCTCGGCCTGCGGCCGGTTGATCGCGGCCCGGTGGCGGTAGAGGCGGACCTGCGTGACCCGGATCGAGTCGGGGAGCGCCGCCTGCCCGAACGCCAGCACGTCGAAGGCGGGGTAGCCGGGGATGCGCCGCGGATCGCGCACGAAGAAGAACCGCTGCGGTTCGAAGTCGCGGTCCGCGGCGAGGCGCTCGACCGGCTGGACGCTCTGGTCGCCGATGGTGAAGATGCGGTTCCGGACCACGTTGCCCTTCTGCTGGGCGTAGATCGTCCCGAAGTCGAGGGCGCCCACCTGTCCGGAGAGGGCGATGCCGAAGTTGTTGGCCGGGAGACCTCCCGTGAGGAACCGGGACGGCGGCGGCGTGAAGGTGACGTTGCCGACCTCCACGCGGCGGAGGATCTCATCCTCGAGCCCCTGGTAGTAGAGCTGGATGTTGTTCGACGCGTCGAACTCCCGTTGCGTGTCGTAGTCCACGTTGACGTGCACGCGCTGGGCGACCACGCCCCCGGTCCGCACGCTGAGCTGCGGCTCGACCGTGGGCGGGGTGAAGCCGCCGCGGCACGCGGCCGAGAAGCTCGCCGCGTCGGCGGAGGTGCAGCGGAGGTTCCGCAGCCGCTCCAGCCGCATCTCGAGCAGCGCGGTCATCCGGATGCCCAGCTCGGCGTACTGTCCCAGGACCTGCACGCCGCGCGCGCCGCCAGGCGCCTCGGGGACCAGCTCCCGACCGCCGAGGGCGGCGGGGGCCGGCACGGCCAGCAGCGAGGAGTCCGCGGTCAGGGCAGCCCGCCAGCGCGCGCCCGCCCGCGCGGCCAGGCGCTGCCGCAGGCCCTCCTCCCACGCCCGGGCGAGGGCCGCGGGGTCCGCCGCGGCCCGCGGCACCAGGCGGCCGGCGCCGCTGAACGCGTCGGGGAGCACGATGCGCAGCGTGTCGCTGCGGAGCCGCAACGCGGGAAGGCCCGGCGCGGCGGCGGTCAGCTGCGCGAAGGCGGGGGAGGCCGACAGGAGAAGGCCGGCGACCGCAGCGGCGACGCGGCTCACACGGCCCGGGATCGGGGTATCATTCGCCGGTTCCAGACGGGTAGAATACGGGCGCCGGTGAGGCGCCTCAACCCCGGAGCGAGGGCCGTCCTGACGTCGTGAAGATCCTGAGCCGCTATCTGGTGCGCGAGCACGCCGTGCCGTTCGTGTTCGCGGTGCTCGCCCTCACGGGCCTCCTGGTGCTCAACCAGGTGGCCAAGCAGTTCCCGAACCTCATCGGGAAGGGCCTGCCGTGGAGCGTCATCGCGTCGGTGTTCGGACTGTCGCTGCCGTTCATCTTCGCGATGACCCTCCCGATGGCCGTGCTCGTGGCGGCGCTCCACGCCTTCAGCCGGCTCGGCGCGGACAGCGAGATCACGGCGCTGCGCGCCACGGGCGTGGACCTCGTGCGCCTGATCCGGCCCGTCCTGGGTGCCGCCGTCGTGCTGAGCCTGGTCGAATTCGGCTTCGTGGACCAAGTCCTCCCGCGCGCCAACCAGCGGCTCAAAGGCCTGCTCATCGACATCGCGCGCAAGAAGCCCACCTTCGAGCTGCGCGAGCAGGTGGTGAACGAGGTGGTGCCGGGCACCCTGTTCCTGCGCGCGGGCCGCATCGACGAGGCCGCGGACCGGATGCGCGACGTGGTGATCTACGACCTGGCCGTCGCGCAGCGCCGCCGCACGATCTACGCCGACAGCGGCTACATCCGCTTGAACCCGGACCACACGGACCTGTTCCTCACGCTCTTCGACGGCTACGTGCACGATTACGACCGCGGGGAGCGCGACACGTTCCGGCGGGTCTTCTTCCGGACCGACCTGGTCCGGATCGCCGGGGTCTCCAACCGGCTCGAACGGCGCACCGATGCCGCCGACTTCCGATCGGACCGTGAGATGACCATCTGCCAAATGGAGGCGGCCGTGGTCTCGGCGCGGATCGCCGCGGCCAACGGCTCCGCGGACCGGCGTGCCGCCATCGAGCGGGACGTGCTCGCCCTGGTGGGCATCGTGCGCCCGCCCGGGGACACGGCGCGGCCACGCCTTCCGGTGACGCCGACGACCCTTTACTGCTCCCTGCTGGAGCGGGCCCGGCGCGCCATCGCACCGGCGCCGCTGCACGCGGAGGCCGCGCCGGCGCCCCAGCGGCCGCGGCCCCCCTTCGGCCGCCGCGCGGTCACCGCGGTCACCAAGGCCGGCGCCGACAGCGCCGTGAAGCCAGCCGGCGCCGGCGACACGATTGCCGCGCCCGCGCGCCCCCCGCGGCCGCTGCGCGGCGCGATCATGGCCGCCGACCCGACCGGCGAGCAGCTCCGTATCGCCCTCGCCAGCGTGGCCGCGGCCGAGCGCAGCAGCCGGCAGAGCGCCGCGAGCTACCAGGTGGAGATCCACAAGAAGTTCTCGCTGGCCGCCTCGTGCCTCGTGTTCGTGCTCATCGGCGCCCCCGTGGCCCTGCGGTTCCCGCGCGGCGGCGTGGGACTGGTGATCGGGGCGAGCTTCGTGATCTTCGGCCTGTACTACGTCGGCCTCATCGGCGGCGAGACGCTGGCCGACGGGCTCTACGTGCCCGCCTGGGCGGCGATGTGGGCCCCCAACGCGATCATGACCGCCCTGGGGCTCGTGCTCTTCTCCCGGGTGAACCGCGGCATGGTCACAACGCGGGACGGCGGCCCGGCCGAGCTGGTCGGGCGCTGGCGGGCCCGTCGGCGGGAGCGGCGATGAGACGGCGGCTGCTGCGGCTTCTCGATGGTCACGTGGCCCGCGAATTCCTGCGGATCTTCCTGGTCACGGTGGCCGGGTTCCCGCTGTTCACGGTGCTGATCAACCTCACCGACAACCTCGACAAGCACCTCGCGAACCACGTGCCGGTCCGCCGGATCGCCCTGGCATACGCGTTCGGGACGGCGGAGCAGGTCTTCTACGTCATCCCGGCGGCCGTGCTCTTCGCCACGGTCTTCACGGTGGGGACGCTCTCGCGGCACTCGGAGCTCACCGCGGCGAAGGCGTCCGGGGTGTCGTTCCACCGGCTGGTCGTGCCGGTGTTCGTGCTGGCGGCGTTCGCCGCGCTCCTCACCTGGGGAGTCGGGGAGATCGTGCCGCACGCGAACCGCCGCCAGGCCGAGCTGCTCGGCGAGCGGCAGGTCCAGTCGCGCACGGCGCGCTACAGCTTCGTGTACCGTGCCGACGGCGGGCGGACCTACGCGATCGAGTCCCTGTCCGCGCCGTCCCGCCGGATGGAGAACGTGCAGATCGAGCGCGAAGGGACCGGCCCGGAGTTCCCCGGCTACTTCCTCACGGCCGCCCGCGCCACCTTCGAGGATTCCACCGGCTGGACCCTCCACGACGGCGCGCTGCGGCTGTTCGCCGGACCGGACCGCGAGACGGCGTTCGCCTTCGCCGGCCTGCGGCAGCGCGCGCTGACCGAGCGTCCCGAGGACCTGCTCACGGAGCCGAAGTCCCCGGACGAGATGAGCTTCCGGGACCTGGGCCGCTACATCCGGTCGCTGGAGCGGTCGGGGAGCGACGCGAACAAGCTGCGGGTCGCGCGGTCGCTCAAGATCGCCGTCCCGTTCGCGTGCCTCATCATCGCCCTCTTCGGCGCGCCGCTCGGCATCACGGGTTCCCGCTCCGGCGCCGCCTACGGCGTGGCCGTGAGCCTCGCCACGACGATCCTCTTCCTGATGACGATGCAGGTCGCCCGCGGGATCGGGAACGGCGGCGGGCTGCCCCCGGAGCTGGTCACCTGGGTGCCCAACGCCCTGTTCGGCGGCGCCGGGCTGTGGCTGTTCACCCGCGCCCGCACCTGACGCCCCCTGGCGCCGGATGCACGAAGGGGAGGCCGGGCGGCCTCCCCTTCGCGTGTCAGCGCGGGCGCGGGCCTAGAACGTGTAGCGCGCGCCCAGCTCCAGCTTCCACCGCGAGGCGGGGTAGAGCACCTGCTGCCGCGTCGGGAGGAGCAGCGAGTAGATGCCCCGACCCATCGCGTTGCTGTACCCGGTCCGGGAGAGGATCGCGACGTTGTCGAAGCCCGTCGTGGACCGGTTGATCCCGCCGATCCCGAGGAACGACATCACGTTGAACATGTTCGCCGTCAGCTCCACGGCCTGGCCGCGCACGGTCGTGAACGTCTTCGTGACCCGCATGTCCACGAAGCTCACCCACGGGTTACGACAGCTGCCGCGCTGCATGATCCGGCCGCGCTGCTCGCGGAGACACGCCTCGCCCTCAATGAAGGCGTTCAGCTGCGCCCACTGGGCGGGGTTGGACAGGCTGATGTCCTGGGCGTTCAGGGGCACGTAGAACAGGTCGTTGCCCGAGAAGCCGTC
>CAYLJK010000180.1:4827-5879 GCA_964383975.1 uncultured Gemmatimonadales bacterium
CGGACGCCGTAGGGGAGCGGTGCCGTGCCGGAGAGCCGGACGCTGTGGGGCCGGTCATAGAGCGACGGCCGGAGGTTCCGGTTGCTCATCGTCCCGTCAAGCGTCGCGAAGTTCAGCAGCGAGTTCGAGATGTCCGAGCCAGGCGACATGAGGTCGTACGACCGTGAGTAGGCGTACGCGGCCGTGAAGATCATGTCGGAGACCCGCTTGGTGAGCGAGAACGACGCCGTGTACGAGTAGTCGCGGTTCGAGTTGTACTGCCGGAGCACATCGTTCGCGACGGTCGTCGCGCGCCGCGGCGTGGAGGAGCTGCTGGTCGTCGAGAGCGTCCCGTAGAGGCGGCGGTTCCCCTCACCGAACGACGTTCCGCCCTCCACCAGGTTGACGTCCTCCAGGAGGAACTGGTTGACGGCCTTGTTGTAGAGCAGGTCCACCGTCGCGACCATGTCCCAGGGGAGCCGGCGGTCCATGCCGAGCGCGACGGAAAGGCGCTGCGGCAGCTTGTAGTCCTGGTCGAAGTACACGATCGCCGGGCGCGGCAGCGCGAGCGCCCCGCCGCCCACGCACGACGTGTACTGCGAATCCGGCCGGATCGTGAAGGCGGGGACCGCCGCGCCGGTGCAGGTCAGCTGGAGTTGCTCCAGGCCGGTGTTGGTGTAGGCGTTGGACGCCCACACGTACGGCGTGCGGCCGCTGAAGATGCCGACGCCGCCGCGGACGAGGAAGCTCTGGTCGCCGCGCACGTCGTAGTTGAAGCCGACACGCGGCGAGAGGAGGAGCGCGTCGGTGGGACGGCTGTCCGTCCGGACGCCGAAATCGCGGCCGGCATTCGGCCCCACGGTGATGTTCGCCGTGTCGAGGAGGATGTTGTACGCCGGCTGCGGGAGCGACGTCCAGTCGGCCCGCAGGCCGAGCGTGACGGTGAAGCCGCGGGCCATGGTCCACTGGTCCTGCGCGTACAGGGCCGTCTGCCGGAACGTGAAGTCCGCGATCGGCCCGTCGCAGCGGCCGGAGACGGTCCCGCACACGCCCGTCGTGTCCTGCGCGAAGGC
>CAYLJK010000181.1:0-5874 GCA_964383975.1 uncultured Gemmatimonadales bacterium
GTCCCCGGCCGCGCGGCCCGCCGCGAATGCAGGGCCAGCACCCCGGCGGCCCCCTCCGCGATGCCCGCGGAGCGCACGCCGGGGTGGAACGAGGCGGCGCCGATCGCATCCGGATTGACGCCCGCGAAGATCCCGATGGCATGCACCGGGTTGAAGAGCGGCAGGCCGTCGAAATACACCCGCGTCTGCCCCCACGGCGCGCCGCGCGTCCAGAGCGCGGCGGTGAAGTCGTCGCGCGTGGTGACGCCGGGGAGCCGCTGCGCCGCGCGGAACAGGTCCGTCTCGCCGAGCGTGACGGCCTCGACGACATCCCCGTGCGTGAGCACGGCGGCATCCCCCTCGAGAAACCGGGCATCCCGCCAGGCTTCGGCCGCGAAGTCGCCGTTCCGCTGCTCGTCGCCCGCCGGGCGCAGGCGGCCGTAGGGGTCGAGCGTCACCGCGCGCGCGTCGAGCGGCTCAAGGCGGATCGGGGTCACGACGAGGGCGACCGACACCCGGAACGGCGCGCCGGCCGCGAGGTCCACCTCGACGGAGGCCGGGTGGAAGCCGAGGTGTCGGACGAGGAGTCGGTAGCTCCCGGGAACGAGTCCGCTGAACCGATAGCTCCCCGCGGCGTCCGTGACGGTTGTGAGCGATCGGGCGAGGAACGGGCCCTGGGCCGGGGTGACGAGCGCCGCGCCGCCCGCCGCTTCGAAGATGACCACCGCGCCTTCGATGGGGGCACCGGTGGCAGCGGCCACGACCGTCCCGGAGACCGAGCCCGTCCCGGGAACCGCCGCGGGCGCTCGCGCTCCCTGCGCGGCGAGCGGAACGGCGGCAAGCAGCGCGCCGAGCACGGCGGCGGGAACGCGGGTCATGGCGGGGCGCCAGGCATGCTCCATGGTACGTGCGAACGCGCGAGGGCGTTCCATTCTGACGGTCGGGATGCCGGGAGTGGGGATTCGAGAATCGCACCGAGCGGTGCGCCCGTGCGGCCGCGCGCTGTACCCTGGTGCGGCTGCGCGGCCCCGCGCCCCGCCTGTTGGACATCCCTCCCGTCGCGCCCTAGATTCTCACGCCAATGACCGACCTGTCGCTCTCCCCCACCTCGCTCGTGGCCGTCTCGCCGCGGGCGCTCTTCGCCCTGCGCGACCGTGTCGGCGCACAGGCTCTTCAGGAGGCCGGCTACGCCGCGGGCGAGGGGACCTATCACGCCTTCGCGCGCTGGCTCCCGACGGCCGCCGGCGTGGACGACCCGCGCGAGCTGGCCGCGCCGCGCCTCGCCGAGGTGCTCTCGAGGTTCTTCTCGTCCCTGGGCTGGGGCTCGCTGGACGTGCAGCCCGTCGGCGCGGCGGCGTTCGCCGTGGACTCGACCGACTGGGCCGAGGCCCAGCCGGGCGCCGGACTCGCGCACCCGGCATGCTTCCTCACCGCAGGCACGCTCGCCGATTTCATGAGCCGCCTCGCGGACGCCGGGCTCGCGGTGATGGAGGTCGAGTGCCGCTCCCGGGGCGATGCGCGATGCCGCTGGCTGGTGGGCGCGCCCCAGACCCTGACCCAGCTGTACCAGCACATGGCCCAGGGCGCCGATTACCGCACCGTCCTGGGCGCCGGCGCCTAGCCGGCACGCTGCCCGCACGCACCGATGCACCGACCCGCTGTCCTGTGGACGCTGGCCATCGTCCTCACGCTCGCGCTGTCCGTCTGGCAGCGCCTCTCGGGCCCCACTCGGCCCGTCCGCGGCCGCGTCACGCTCGGCGGACAGGAGATCCGGTTCCGCCTCACGCGCACCCATGCGGGCCCCGGCGACCAGATCATCCGCGTGATCGCCCCGGACACGGCGGTCACGGGACAGGTGCTCTACCGCCGCTACCCGACCGGCGACCCGTGGGTCCTGCTCCCGATGTTCCGCTATGGGGACACGCTCGTCGCCGGCCTGCCGCACCAGCCGCCGGCCGGGAAGCTCGCCTACGAGGTGAGGCTGCGGCGCGGCGCCGAGTGGACGCGGCTCACCCGCATCGCCGTGGTGACCCGGTTCAAGGGCGACGTGCCCCCCTGGGTGCTCGCCCCCCACATCCTCGCGATGCTGCTGGCGCTCCTCTTCTCAGCGCGCGCCGGTGTCGGCGCGCTCGTGGGAGAACCCGAGCTGCGCCGCTGGGCGTGGTCGGCCGCGACCGCCCTCCTCGTCGGCGGCTTCATCCTGGGGCCAATCGCCCTCTGGTACGCATTCGGGATGTGGTGGGAAGGTGCGCCGCTCGGCTGGGACATCACCGACAACAAGACCCTCATCGCCGGGCTCGTCTGGCTGCGCGCCGCGCTGCGGATGCGCAACGGCGGCGAGGCCCGCGGCCCCATCGCGACCGCCGCGCTCGTCACGCTCGGCGTGTTCGCGATACCGCACTCGTTGTGGGGGACGGAGATGGACTGGACTGGTCGAGAATAAGCAATCGGGAGTCGGGGATCGAACCCGATTCCCGATTCCCCACCCCCGACTTCCGGTCTATCCTGATACCCGTACTCCCTCCACCACCACCGGCGGTACCAGGCGGCTCCCGTTGATCCACCGCGCCTCGCTCCCGATGGCGCGGACGCTCTTCAGCAGCTCGAACGCGTTGCCCGCCACCGCTGCCTCCTTGACGCGGCCGGTGATCTCCCCGCGCTCGACGCGGTACCCGAGGGCGACGGGGTGGCTGAACGCCCCCGAGGCAACGTTTCCCTGGCCCACGCCGATGAGGTCCTCCACCACCATCCCGTCTCCGACCGCCGCCAGCAGGGCCGACTCCTCGAGATCGCCCGGCGTGACGAGCAGGTTGGAGAACTGGATGGCGGGCTTGCCGAAGGTCGTCCGCTGGCCGTGGCCGGTCGAGGGCACGCCGGCGCGCGCCGCCGTCTCCAGATCGTACGCGAACGCGCGCAGCACCCCGCCCTCGATGAGCGCGAGCCGCGCCGAGGGGACCCCCTCGTCGTCTCCCGGCCGGGTGCCGAGGCGGCCCGGAGCGAGCGGATCGTCCACCACCGTGAGCCGCGCATCGAACAGCGTCTCCCCGAGCTTCCCGCCGAGCGGCGAGATCCCCTGGAGCACGCTCTTCCCCGAGAGCGCCTGGCGCAGCGGCATGAGCACCGCGGCGCTCCCCTGCGGCGTGAACAACACCGGGAGCCGGCCCTCGGGCGCCGGCACCACGCGCTCGGCGCGCTCCATCCGCGTCAGGATCTCCCGCGCGACCCGCCCCAGCTCGGCGTCGCCCGGCACGCCGACCGACGAGGTCGCGTCCCCCGCCATCAGCACGCCGTCCAGCGCGACGCGCGTGACTTGCGCGCTCACCGAGACCGCGGTGGACAGCCACGTATACGCCTGACCCACCGTGTTGGCGAAGGACGCGGACTCCACGAAGCGCTCCACCGTTGCGCTCACCTGCCACCCGGGGCGCACCAGCCGCTCGACCACCCCCCGCCCGAGCTCCGCGAGCGCCGTGACGTCCAGCGCCTCGACGCGCGCATCGCGGCTCTCCGCCGCCGGCACCGGCCGGGCCGCCGGCAGCGCGACATCCAGCACCTCTCCCTCGGCCGCGGACGCGAACGCCCGCGCGACCACGTCCTCGGCGGCTGCCAGATCTGTCGTGCCGGCGACACCGACGCGGCCCTCCGCGAAGACCCGGAGGTTGAGCCCCGCCTCCTGCGTGTAGGCGCATTCCTTGAGCCGGCCGGATTCGAAGGTGAGGGTGAGGACCTGCTGGTCGCGCTGAAGGGCGTCCGCGCGGGCGCCGCGTGAGCGGGCGAGCGTCAGCGTCTGTTCAAGCATGGTCGGGGAAGCTACCCAGGGCGGAGGTTTGGGAAGGAGCCTCCTCTCGCTTCTCGCCTCCCTCCTCACTCCGCTCACTTCACTCCCACCGCCCCGGCACCCAATACCACCCGTGCTCGTTCGACGCCCAGCGGCCCGGCATCCACCGGTGATAGCCACCGGGGATCGCCACCCACTGCCCGCTGACCCAGGTCCACGTCCCGACCCAGTTCCAGAACCCGGGGACCCAGGCCATCGCGGGCCCGGGCGCGGGACCGGCTACCTCCGGACGCAGCGCGGGCGGCGCCTGCTGCACGTAGCCGCCGGGCTGCATCGCGTACCCGGCGACGCCATACGCCCAGTAGAGGTAGGCCGGCCCGTACCAGCCGGCCGCGTACCCCGCCTCGTAGCCGAGGGCGTACGAGTCCACGGGGGGCCGGGCCGGCGCGGCCGGCGGCGCCGGCGTGCGCGAGACTGCTTTCGGCCCCGGCGCAACCGGCACGCGGGAACGCGGGTGCGCCGTCGTTTGCGCCTGAAGGGCGGCGGGGAACAGGACCGCCACCAGCAACCATCGGGCACGCCTCATCATGGTCCCCTCCGCTCGCGGGCAGCCGCGCCTCGTGATACCCCGCCGCCGGCGCCAGGTCCCGATGGAGGAATCTGACCCCGGCTCGTACCTTGCACCGATATGCCCGGCCATCCACAGACCCGCTGCGCCTGGTGCGGCGACACCGGGATCTACGTCGCCTACCACGACACCGAGTGGGGCGTCCCCGTCCACGACGACCGCCGCCACTTCGAGTTCCTCATCCTGGAGGGCGCACAGGCGGGGCTCTCATGGCTCACCATCCTGAAGAAGCGCGAGTGCTACCGGCGCGCCTTCGCCGCGTTCGATCCCGCGGCGGTCGCGCGCTTCACGCCGGCCCGTGTCGCGAGGCTGCTTCAGGACCCCGGCATCGTCCGCAACCGCCTCAAGGTCGCGAGCGCCGTGACCAACGCGCGCGCGTTCCTGAAGGTGCAGGAGGCGTTCGGGTCCTTCGACGCCTACGTCTGGCGCTTCGTGGATGGCCGGGCGAAGCAGAACCGCTGGCGCTCCTTGAAGGAGATCCCGCCGCGCACGAAGGAGTCCGACGCCCTGTCGAAGGACCTCATCCAGCGAGGCTTCCGCTTCGTGGGCTCGACGATCGTCTATGCCCACATGCAGGCGACGGGCTTGGTCAACGATCACGTGATGAGCTGCTTCCGCCACCGCGAGGTGGCCGCGCTGGATTGAGCCGGGGGGCGCGGCGGCACGGTGACGGCACCGCGGCCGCACCGCCGTGCCCCCCCGGGGCCCTCCGGCTCTACACCTCGCCCCCGACGAGCAACTCCCGGAACCGCACATGCGGCGCTCCCTCCGTCACCGGGAGCGGGAATTGGCCGCCCTTGCCGCAGCCGCCGCCCATCTGGTTCCACTGAAAATCGCCGGCCACGGCGTCAATGGCCTGGAGCGACTGGAAGAGGTTCCCCGCCAGCGTCACGTCCTTCACCAGCTCCGCGAGCTTCCCGTCGCGGATCATGAACCCGTGCGAGGCGGTGAAGGAGAAGTTCTCGAGGTACGTCTGGCCGCCGGCCGCATCCACGGCGTACACGCCGAGCGGGATGTCGCGGATGAGGTCCTCGAGGGTGCCCGAGCCGCCCTCGAGGTAGGTGTTGGTCATCCGTACGATCGGCGGATGGCGGAAGCTCAGGGCCCGCGCGTTGCCGGTGGGCCGCTCGCCCATCGCCGCCGCCGTCTCCCGCGAGTGCAGCCGCCCCACCAGGATGCCGCGCTCGATAAGCGTCGTGCGCTGCGTCGGCGTCCCCTCGTCGTCGTAGGGGAGCGTGCCCCGCAGCCCCGCCGCGCTCCCGTCATCCCCGATCGTCACGAGGTCGCTCCCGAAGCGGCGGCCGAGGGTCATCATCTCCCGCGCCTGCGGGTTCTCGTACACGAAGTCCGCCTCGGAGAGGTGCCCGAACGCCTCGTGGACGAAGACCCCCGCGAGCCGCGGGTCGAGTACGACCGGGTAGCGGCCTCCCGGCACCGACGGCGCGTCGAGCAGGTCCAGCGCGCGCCGCGCAGCGGTGCGGAACAGTCC
>CAYLJK010000182.1:0-3079 GCA_964383975.1 uncultured Gemmatimonadales bacterium
CCAGGGCATGTGCGGGCCGCTGTGCTCCTCGGCGGCCCGCGCCAGGTACGGCGGGCCGGTCAGCGCCGCGCCCCGCGTCCAGAGGATGTCCTTGCCGCGCGTCACCGCCGGTGAGAAGAGCTGGTTCTCGAGGTAGCCGTCGAGCAGGCCCGCGTCCAGCGCCAGCTCCCGCATCCGCCGCGCCTCGGCCGCCGTGCGACCCAACGGCTTCTCGCACGCCACGCCGATGAGCGCTCCCTTCTCCGAGCGCACCGTGTCCGCGATCTCCTCCATCACGGCGATGCGGGTGTAGTTGGGTGCGCAGATCCACACCGCGTCCACCGCCGGATCGGCGACCATCGCCGCCACGCTCGTGAACACGCGCGGCTCGCCGACGCCCAGCCGCCGCGCCAGCGCCGCCGCCTCGGCCGCCTTCGCCTCGGTACGGTCCAGCACCGCGACGATGTCCGCGTCGCGCACCGCGGTCCACGCGCGGATGTGGAAGCGGCCGTTGAACCCCGCCCCGATCACGCCGACCCCGAGCCGCCTCGTCACGCGACCCTCCCCTCGGCCGCGGCCTGGCGGCCCCGGAAGAACAGCAGGAATGCCGCCGCGCACAGCACCGTGAGCGCGCAGGGCACCAGGAACACACGGGTCCAGCTGGTCCCGGCGTCCGCCGTGAACACGTCCCGCACCCCGCCGGCGAACAGGCTGCCGAGGAAGCGGCCCAGCCCCAGCGCCACGATGGCGATGAGGCTCTGCGCCGATGCGCGGATGTCGGGGGGCGCGACCTTGTCCACGTAGATGAATGCCGCCACGAAGAAGAAGACGTAGCAGAAGCCGTGCAGGGCGAGCGAGGCCACGACGAGCCACGGCGGGCCGCCGATCGCGAACACGACGTAACGCAGCGGCCAGGCGAGGACGCCGATGGCCAGCGTGCGCCGCATCCCGTAGCGCTTCAAGGCGTGCGACAGGTAGAACGCCATCACGAAGATCTCGGCCAGCTGCGCGATGGTCATCACCGCCGGGACGTTGGTCGCCGAGATGTGAATGCGGTCCTGGAGGAACGGCGCCGTGAGGATGTAGTAGAACTCCAGCTCCGTGGCGACCACGAAGGTGATCGCCACGAAGATCAGGAAGTCCCGGTCGCGCAGCATCTTCAGCGACTCGAGGAAGGCCCAGGGTCGTACCCCCTCCGTCCGTGGCGGCGTGGCCGGGAGCGTCAGCGACTGCAACCCCATCACGATGGAGAGTACCCCGGCCAGCACCAGCGTGTCGGGCGCGACCGCCGGCACGGTGCCGCTGTCCTCCAGCCAGCGCCACCCGGTGAGCGCCCACCCCGACGCGATCCATCCCAGCGTCCCCCAAACGCGGATGCGCCCGAACTCGGCCTCCGAGTCCCGGAGGTTGATCATCGCGATGGAGTTGGTGAGCGCCAGCGTGGGCGCGTACACCAGGCAATAGAGCAGCATCAGCGCGGCCATCGCCCCGAAGTCGGTCGTGCGCGCCACCACCAGCAGCAGGATGCCGCCGGAGCAGGCGAGGAAGCCGATCACCTTCTCCGAGGCGAACACCCGGTCGGCCATTTGTCCGCCGACAAATGGCGAGAGGATCGTGGCCAGCGGGAGCAGGGCGTAGATCCAGCCGACCTGCGCGCCGCTGAAGCCCAGGTCGCTGATGAGGTACGACGACAGCACCGGGGCCCACGCGCCCCAGATGGCGTACTGCAGGAACATCATCGCGCCAAGGCGGACCTTCGTGCTCACCTCACCTCCGCGTGTGAAGTCGCGTCCGTCAGACGATGCGCCGACGCACCGGGTCCCATTCGACCTTGCGGCCCAGCTGGTACGACCGGGTGGCCATGTGGCAGGTGATGGCCTCCTCCAGCCCGCGGTCCACGTTGCAGCTGGTCACGCCGCCGTTGCGGATGACGTCCAGCCACTCCTTGATGAGCAGGTGGTACGCCGAGACGCGCTTGCCGCCGCGGTAGGTGAACAAGAGACCGCGGCTGGCGAAGTACTGCTCGGTGGCCGACGTCACCGCGTCAATGCCCTTGAACCCGGGCCGGTAGGTGAACATCGGCCGGTCCGTCCGCACGATCCCGCGGTCGATCTTGTGGCGGTAGCGCGACGACTCGCCCTCGGCCGTGACGCTCAGGGTGCCGCCCACCCGCATCGTCGCGTCGTGGCCCATGAAGGTGAGGCCGCGGTCGTAGCCATTGGCCAGCGTGGCGCTGTACATGAAGGTGAGGCCGCGGTCGGGGTACTCGTACACCGCCTGGAAGACGTCGGGCACGTCGCGCCCGTCGCGGAAATAGTAGATGCCGCCCGACGCCACGCACGACTTTGGGATCCCGATCTGGAGGACCTGGTTGACGGCGTCGTACTCGTGCGAGAGCAGGTCCCCCGCGAGCCCGGTGCCGTAGTCGTACCAGCAGCGCCAGCGGAAGAAGCGCTCCAAGCTGAAGGGCACCTTGTGCGGCGCCGGCCCCTCGAACTGCGCCCAGTCAATGGTCCGCGGGTTGCCGTCCTTGTGGATGTCCCACACCCACGCGCCCCACGGCGAGTTCCGGTTGGTCGTGGACTGCACCAGCGTGATGGGGCCGAGCAAGTTGGCGGCGATGATCTCGCGCGCCTTGTTGTGGCTCTCCGAGGCGCGGTTCTGGTGTCCGAGCTGGAAGACGATGTCCGAGCGCGTCACCGCGTCGTGCACGGCGATGGCCTCCTCGGCCGTGCGGGTCATGCACTTCTCCAGGTAGACGTGCTTGCCGGCGGCCACCGCGTCCAGCGTCATCTGCGCGTGCCAGTGGTCGGGCGTGGCGATGATGACGGCGTCCACGTCGGGGCTGGCGAGCAGCTCCTGGTAGGTGCGGAAGCGCCGCGCGGGCGGATTGGCGCCGCCGCGGCCCGGCCGCACCGTGACCGACGAGGCCCCCAGGGCCCGCTCGGCCCGCACGTCGAAGATCTCGCACACGCCGGTCAGCGTGACGTCGAGGTCCTCCTGCTCGAGATAGACCTGGAGCTGCTTGTCGCGCGGGTCTTTCTCGAGCGCCTTGCGGGCGTCCTCGATCCAGTGCGGGCTGGCGTAGCCGGCGTGGCGC
>CAYLJK010000182.1:3089-5864 GCA_964383975.1 uncultured Gemmatimonadales bacterium
CCGATGATGCCGAGGCGGATGCGCCGGCCGGGCGGTCGCGAGATGGCGTCGGGGATGATGGCGGGGCCGCTCTCGCGCACGCCCAGCTCACTGAGGATGGCCTGCTTCCGGGTCTCGTCGGCGGCGCTCTTCCTCAGGAAGTTGTAGAGGAACACGCCCAGGACCGGGACCGAGGCGAGGCCCTTCAGCCAGCCACGGCGGCTGATGGTCGTCGGGGCGGCGTCGGGAGCCGGGGCGGGGGCGCCGGCGACTGGTGTTCCGTTCACGGGAGCCTCCTCACGCCTGCGCGGCCGGGGTGGGGGACCGGTCCGCGCGCAGGCCGCGCGCCAGGGCATCGAGGGTGTACCGGCGGCTGGCCGGGAAGGCGAGCAGCACGAGCAGCGCCACCGCCTCGATCAGCACCTTGTTGACCACGAGGTACGACCCCTCGGCGGGCATCGTGTAGGTGTAGGACGGGAACGGCGGCGCGACCGCGTAGTACAGCGCCAGCAGCACGATGCCGGCGATCATCGCGGCCCGGGTGAGGACGCCCACCAGCAGGCCGAGGCCGATGGCCACGAGGCCGTACACGTTGAGGTAGTCCACCACCGTCACCGCCGTCGGACTCGCGGCGAGGTCGAGGGCCCGCTCCTTGAGGAACCCCCTGGCCTCGGCGAGGTAGCCGGCCGAGGTCCAGTACGGGTTGGTCAGCTTGCTGATGCCCTCGTAGAGGAAGTGCCAGCCGATGAGCATCCGCAGGGCGACCAGCGCCCCGACCTGGAACTTGCCCGCCCCGGACGCGATCCCGGGTCTCGATCCTGGCGTCGTCACGTGATTCCGTCTCCGTCAGTGGGAGCGGCGCTCCGCCAGCGGCGCGACCGCACGGCGGCGCCCTCCCGGTCGATGATGAGGCACGCACAGCCGCGCAGGCCGTCCACGAAACGGACGGCCCCGCGCGGCTCCATCAGCAGCACGGCGGTCGCGAGCGCGTCGGCGGCCATCGCGGTGGGGGCCACGACGGACGCGCTCAGGGTTCGCGCCGGCGAGCAACCGGTGCCGGCGTCGAAGACGTGGTGATGCAGGCCCTCGGCGTCGTACGCGCGCAGGTAGCTGCCCGACGTGGCCACCGCGCCGCCGACGACGTGCAGCATGTCCGAGTAGCTACCGCCGAGCGCCGGGTCCCGCACGGCGACCGTCCACGGCACGCCGCCCTCCTTCGTGCCGCGCGCGCGGATGTCGCCGCCGGCGTCCACGAGGTAGCGTGTCACGCCGTGCCGCTCCAGCACCCCCGCGAGGCGGTCAACGACGTACCCCTTGGCGATGCCGTCGAGCGTGAGGGCCATCCCGCTGCGCGTCAGCGCGATGCGCCGGCGCGTGCAACGCACCGCCTCGACCCCCACCAGCGCCAGCGCCTCGCGCACCTCGACGTCGGAGGGGAGCGCGGGAACCGGCGCGTCGGCGTACGACTCGTAGAGGAGGACGAGCGGCGCGACCGTGACGTCGAAATGGCCGCCGGTGCGGCGGTGGAAGTCCAGCGCCGCCTCGACCACCGTGGCGACCTCGGGGGCGGGGCCCTCGAGCGAGCCGGTGCGGTTGAGGTGACTCAGGGACGACGTCCGGTCGTGACGGCTCAGCAGGCCGACGAGCCGGTCCATCTCGACGAAGGCGCGGTCGATGGCGTCGGTGAGCCGGTCCTCGGAGGATCCGATCGCGGCGACCCGAACCAGCGTGCCCATCGCGGGCCGCCTGCTCGTGACCCGCACCGTGCGAGCGTCGCAGCGCGCCACGTCGGTGCGGACCTCGGGCTCCCAGGAGCGCTCGAAGCCGAAGTCCACCAGGGCCTCGAGCCGCCGGCCGATCCGGGCTGCCTCGCGCGGCGCGTCGCCTGGGATCCGGAGCGGTTCGTGCATCGGTGACTCAGCCAGCCGCGAGCTGGTCGCGCACCCGCTCGAGCAGCGCCAGGGTGGCGCGGATGCCAGCGGGCTCGCTCAGCCGGGAGCCCTCGTACTCGATGCCGACGTGGCCGCGGTAGCCGGCGGTGGTCACGATGCGCAGCATGCGCAGGAAGTCAGTCCCGGTCTCGTTGCCGGCGGCGTCGAAGTCGTGCGACTTGGCGCTCACGGCCCTCGCGTACGGCATCAGCTCGGCGACACCCTGGTAGCGGTCGTACCACTGACCCGGCGCGGTCTGGAAGTTCCCGAAGTCGGGGAGCGTCCCGCACCCGGGGTGGTCCACCGCCCGGATGACGCTGGCGAGCCAGGCGCCGTTGGACGAGAGGCCGCCGTGATTCTCGACGAGAACGTGGATCCCTCGCTCCGCGGCGAACTCGGTGAGACGCCGCAGGCCGTCGGCGGCCAGGGCGCGCTGCTCGTCGGGCGTGCCACTGGACTGCGCGTTCACGCGGATCGAGTGGCAGCCCAGGGTGCGCGCCGCCTCGACCCACTTGTAGTGGTTCTCGACGCTGCGGCGCCGGGCGGCGGCATCAGAGTCGCCGATGGCCCCCTCGCCGTCGCACATGATGAGCAGGCTCCGCACGCCGGCGTCATCGGCCCGCCGCCGCAGCTCGCGCAGATAGGGGCGGTCCTGCCCGCGGCCTCGGAAGGTCGGGCCGCCCGTGGGTCGCGGCGCGCCGCGATCGAGGAAGAACGTGTTGACGTACTCGACCGCGCTGATGCCGAAGTCCTGCCGCGCGATGCGGGGGAAGTCGCGGTGGTCGAGGGTGCCGGCCGCCAGGGCCCGGTGGAGCGACCACTCCGCAAGGGAGATGCGGAACAGCGGCTCCCCGCGCTGCGGCAT
>CAYLJK010000183.1:0-5857 GCA_964383975.1 uncultured Gemmatimonadales bacterium
CGGCAGATCGGCGTTCGCGACGAGGCCGCGCGGCTCTCCGGGATCGGGCGGTGCGGACGCGAGTACTGCTCGGCGTCGTTCCTGACCGAGCTACGCCCCATCGGCCTCCAGATCGCGAAGGACCAGCGCCTCTCGCTCAACCCGACGCAGATCTCCGGGCCGTGCGGGCGCCTGATGTGCTGCCTCCGCTTCGAGCACGACTTCTACGTGCAGAGCCGCAAGCGCTTCCCCAAGGAGGGCAAGATGCTGCGCACCCTGCACGGGGCCGAGAAGGTGCACGCCGTGGACATCTTCCGGGAGGCCGTCACGCTGCGTGGCGAGGACGGGACCTCGCGCGTGGTGCCGCTGGCGGAGCTGAGGCGCGAGATCGAGCAGGCCGCGTCCGGCCCCTCGGAGCCTCCGTCCGCGGAGCCCAGGTCTCACCCCGCGGAGGGCGATGCGCCGGCTGGACCCCGCGGACGCCCCGAGGGGCGCCATCAGCGACAGCACGCCCCGAAAGGCGAGAGACCTCCGCTGGACGGCCCTTCCGGGTCTGACGCCGCCGAGTCCGGGCTTCAGCCCGGGGAAGGCACGACGCCACCGGCGCCGAGCGACCGGCCCTTCCGCCGCCGGCGCCGCCGGCGGCGCCGCGGCCCCCGGGGCCCCGGCGACACGGGCGGCGCCTCCCGCCCCGCGTCGGACGGCGCATGAGCCGCTTCTTCCTCACGACTGCCATCGACTACGCCAACGGTGAGCCGCACCTGGGCCACGCCTACGAGCGCGTCGGCGCGGACGCCATCGCCCGCTACCGGCGCCTCCGCGGCGACGAGGTCTTCTTCCTCGTCGGCATGGACGAGCACGGGCAGAAGGTGGCGCAGAGCGCGGAGGCCCAGGGGGTCGCCCCGCAGGCGTTCGTGGACACGCTCGCCGGGCGGTTCCGCACCACCTGGGACCGCCTCGGCATCACCTACGACCGCTTCATCCGGACGACGGACGCGGCCCATAAGGCCGGCGTCCGCGCGCTCATCGAGCGCATCTACGCGCGCAACCCCGACGACCTCTACGAACGGGAGTACGACGGCTGGTACTGCGTGGGCTGCGAGTCGTTCAAGCGCGACGCGGAGATCACCGGCGGGCGGTGTGCGGTCCACCCGACCCGGACGCTCGAGTGGAAGACGGAGCGCAACTGGTTCTTCCGCCTCAGCCGCTACCGGGAGATGCTGCGCCGGCACTTCACCGCGCACCCGGAGTTCCTGGAGCCGGAGCCGCGCCGCAACGAGATCCTCGCAC
This sequence comes from uncultured Gemmatimonadales bacterium, assembly GCA_964383975.1. GTDB lineage: Bacteria > Gemmatimonadota > Gemmatimonadetes > Gemmatimonadales > JACORV01 > DASXPG01. Next base: position 1,270 of record CAYLJK010000183.1, read on the forward strand.
TCCTGGAGCAGGGCCTCGAGGACGTCTCCACGACGCGCGCGCGGCTGGCGTGGGGGATCCCCTGGCCGCGCCCGCTCTCGACGGGTGAGACCCAGGCCACGTGGGTGTGGTTCGACGCGCTCCCCAACTACCTGACCGCGACCGGCTTCCCCGAGGTGGGCGCGGAGCCGGCGTGGCCCGCCCAGCTCCACGTCATCGGCAAGGACATCACGCGGCCGCACTGCGTCGTGTGGCCCGCGATGCTCGAGGCCGCGGGGCTCCCGCTCCCCGAACGGGTCTGGGCTCACGGCTTCGTGTACTTCAGGGGAGAGAAGCTCTCGAAGTCGGCGGGCGTCACCTTCAGCCTCGACGAGGCCATCGCCCGCCACGGCGCCGACGCGTTCCGCTACGTCCTGCTGCGCGAGGTGCCCTGGGACGCCGACGGGAGCTTCAGCTGGGAGCGGTTCGACGAGCGCTACACCGCCGACCTCGCCGACGGCTTCGGCAACCTCGCCTCACGCGTCCTCGCGATGCTGGCGCGCTACCGCGATGGCGTCGTCCCCGCGGGCCCCGCCACCGCGCTCGACGACGCCGTGCTGCTCGCGGCGGCGCGCTACACCGACGAGATGGACGCGCTGCTCCTGCACCGAGGAGCGCAGGCGGCCTGGGAGGCCGTCGCCGAGGCGAACGTGTACGTGGACCGGCGGGCCCCGTGGAGCCAGGCCAGGTCCGGTGACGAGGCCGGCCTGGACGAGACCCTCGCGGCGCTCGCCCGCACCCTCGTGCGCATCGCGATCCTCGCCTCGCCGTTCATCCCCGACGCCGCGGCGCGACTCTGGACCGCGCTCGGGCTCGGCGAACAGCTCCCTCCACAACGCGCCTGGAATCTGCTGCGCGAGCCGCCGGTGACGGGGCGGACGACGAGCCGGATCCCGCCCCTCTTCCCCAAGCCGGAGCGACCGGCAGCGACGCCGTAACACGTTGTTCTACAACGAGTTACGACGTTACATTCCGCTGGTTGACACACCCGCCGGCGAACCGTAGCATTATGCGTTTCCCTGCCCGGCTGCCCTCCGGCCGCCGGCTCTTCCGTGTCCGTTGCCCCGGGTGTTGATGGCGAAGCGCCGCTGGACGCTGATGCTCATTCCGCATGGTGAGGGGACGTCGCGTTCCGTCGCGGTGTCGTCGTCCGTGCTGAAGATCGTCGGCGGCGTGGCGGTGGTCCTCGCGGCCACCTTCCTCGCCGGCCTCTTCGCGATGCTCTCCACCTCACTCGACCTGGCGCGGACGGAGCGGTTGCGGCGCGAGAACGCGGCGCTCGTCCGGGAGCTCGCCGTGCTGGGCGACCGGGTGGAGGAGTTGTCGGACACCCTGGCGGTCATCTCGCGGCGGGATGAACACGTGCGGCTGGTGGCCGGGCTCGAGCCACTCGACCCGGACGTGCGCCGGGCCGGCATCGGCGGCCCCGCGGGGCCGTGGGCCGATCGCGAGCGCCTGCTCGCCGAGGGCGGCGCTCCGGGGCGCGAGGCGCTGCGCGTCCACGCGAACCTCGACGCGCTGGTCCGGCGCGCCAACCTCCTCTCCTCGTCGTTCCGGGAGGCGGCGGACAGTCTGCGCTCGCACGTCCAGCGCCTCTCCGCCACACCGAGCATCATGCCGACCGAAGGGTTCCTGACGAGCAACTTCTCGCGGGTCCGCTATCATCCCATCCTGCACTACGAGCGGCCCCACGAGGGGCTCGACATCACCGCCCCGTATGGCACGCCCATCATCGCCCCTGGTGCGGGCCGCGTGACGCGCGTGGGCTGGGAGAACGGCTACGGTCTGGCCGTCGAGATCGACCACGGTTACGGTGTCGTCACCCGCTATGCGCACCTCTCGCGCACGGCCGTGGCCGCCGGTCAGGTGGTCAAGCGCGGCGACCGGCTCGGTTTCGTCGGCAGCACGGGCCTCTCGACGGGCCCGCACCTGCACTACGAGGTGATCGTGGACGGGCGGCCGACGGATCCGCTGCGGTTCATCATGCCGGACGCGATAGCGGACTAGGGACGCTACTCCTTCTTCGTCCCGAAATCCACCTTGGGCGCCTCGGCCGCGGTCGGGCTTGTCAGCTCGAAGTACTCCCGCGACGCCTTCCCGATGACCTTTGCCGTGATCACCTGCGGGAACTGCCGGATGTACGCGTTGTAGCCCTGCACGGCCGCGTTGTAGTCCTGCCGCGCGGTGGCGATGCGGTTTTCGGTCCCCTCCAGCTGGTCCTGGAGCGCGCGAAAGTTCTCGTTCGACTTCAGCTCGGGGTATGCCTCGGCGATGGCGAGCAGCCGGCCCAGGGCGCCCGTGAGCCCCTGGTTCGCCTCGGCCATCTGCTGGAGGTTCCCGCCCTGGATCGCGCCGCCGAGCCGGCTGCGCGCCTCCGCCACGGCCGTGAACACCGTCTGCTCCTGCTGGGCGAAGCCGCGCACCGTCTCGACCAGGTTCGGCACCAGGTCCGCCCGGCGCTGCAGCTGCACCTTGATCTGGCTCTCGAACGCGTTCACCTGCTCGTCCAGCGTCTGGATGCGGTTGTACCCGCAACCCGCGGCGAGCACGACCACCACCGGCGCCAACACTCTCACGACTCGCATGCCCCGCTCCTGTTCTGGCGTTCCACACCTTGTCACCCATGACGCAGCACCGTCCCGTCTCACCTGATCACCCCTCGCCCTTCACTTCTCACGTCGTATCAACGTATTCCGCGAACCGCTCCACCGCCCGCAGGTACTCCGCCCCGACTCCGTCGTACGCCGCGAGCTTCCGCGGCGGGTTCCCGGCCCGCGCGGCGAGCGCCCAGGCGAACGCCGCGGCATCGAAGCCCGCCAGCGCCGCCGCGGCGGCGACCAGCGGCTCCGGCTCGGCCGGGACAGGCCGGCCTGCGTACCGCAGGGCGGCGCGGAAGAAGACCAGCAGCGTCCCCAGCGCCTGCGCCAGCAGTTCGCCGAGCGCCTTGCCGTCCGCCGCGGCCGCCGTGAAGGCGGCGCGCAGGTAGAAGAGCTTCCCCCGCACCTCCCGCTCCAGCTCGCGCCGCAGGTCGGCGGCCGAGGTCGCCAGCCCTGCCAGCGGATCCCGCCCCGCCAGCAGGCGGTGCGCGTCCCGGATATCCTCGATCTCCATCGGGAAGACGTCGGCCGACGCGCGCCACTCCGCCGGCGTCTGGATCAACGGCGGACGCTGACCGCGCCGGGTCCATGCATTGAGCGCCGGCGATGCCCGGTGCAGCACCGCCGCGGACGCATCCCGCACGATCAGCAGCAGGTTCACGTCCGAGCGGTCGGGCACCGCGGTGCCGCGGGCCGCCGAGCCGTAGAGCAGCAGTGCCTCGAGGTCGTCGCCGAGCGCCGCGCGGAGGTCGCGGGTCAGCCGGTCCACGGCCTGTTGCGTCGTTTCCGCCATTAGAACCTCCCCGAAGCGCCGCCGCCGCTGAACCCGCCGCCGCCGCCGAATCCCCCGAAGCCGCCACCGCCGCCGCCGCCGCCGCCAGCGCCACCGCCGCGCCGGCCGCCGCCCAGCAGCGCGCCCCACAGCAGCGCCTCCGCCACGCCGCCGCGCCGCCGCCCCCAGCGCCCCCGCCGGCCGCCGACGCCACCCATCAGGACGACGATTGCGAAGAGGATGATGGCCCCCCATGGGAACCCGTCAGGACGGCGCTCCGGGGCTGTCCGCCGACGGGGTGCGCTTTCCCCGTCAAGCGCGAACCCGAACTCGCGCGCATAGGCCGCGGCGAGCGCCTCGACCCCGGCGACCAGCCCCGCGCCGTAGCTCCCCTCCTGGACGGCGACCCGGCCGATCTCGTCCCGGATCCGCCCCGCCAGCGCATCCGTGATGAACCCCTCGGCGCCGGAGCCGGTCGCGATAGCCAGCTCCGCGCGACCGTCGCCCGGCCGCCCACCGGGCTTGAGCAGCAGGACGACGCCGGTGTTGCGGCGCGGGTCCCCGGCGGCGCCCCGGGCACCCACGCCCCACTCCCGGCCGATGTCGCGTGCCACCTCGATCGCGGGCCGCCCGCCGAGGTCCGCCAGCGTCACCACGACGATCTCGCCGCCGCACTTCCGCCGCACCTCCTCGCCGACGGCCGCCATCGCCCGCGCGGCCGCCGGATTCACGGCGCGGGCGAAGTCGTTGACGTAGCCCACCGGTGCGGGGAGCTGGAGCTGGAACGCCAGCGCAAGGGTCCCGAGCATGCGCCGGAATATAGGCACCGCCCCGCCGCGCAGGGGCGGGACGCAGAACGCCCCGGCCGCTGCCGGCCGGGGCGTTCCGGGGAGGCGCTCGCAACCCGCCTACGGACAGGTCCGCGGCGGGAACTGATCCACGAGGTAGATCACCGACGGAGTCGTGAACGACGTCGCCGGCGACCCCGCGACGGACCGCGGCACGACGACCGCCGTCATCGCCGTGCCGGCCACGTACGACCCCGGCGTCGGATCCGCGTCACCCGGGGAGGTCACGCACAGCGACGCGTTCCCGCGGCGGCCGGTCAGCATGTTGGCGGAGAAGAGAATCGGGGTGTTCGTCCCGGTCGCCGTGACCGCCACCGGCAGGCGTGGTTGGCCGGGCGGCGGCCAAACGCCGC
>CAYLJK010000184.1:0-5852 GCA_964383975.1 uncultured Gemmatimonadales bacterium
GTCTTTCCCGCCCTGCTGCCACGCACGGCGCTGCAGTCCGAAGTAGCTGAACAGCATCGTCAGGTCCACGGCGTTCCCGACCTTGCCGAACACGACCGCCCGCAGGCCGAGCAGCACGAAGACGCCGAGCGCGAACGGGATCCACTTCATCTCGACGAAGTCCTGCTGCTGGAGGGGCCGCATCCCGATGTAGTGGTTCAGGACGTTGATCTCCTGGACGTCGCGGCCGTCGTTCCCCCCGGTCAGCTTGTGGGGGTACATCGTCAGCTCCAGCCCGTTGGGGAACTGCGTCGCGTACATCTTGATGTGCCACATCGGGACGGCATAGGCCCCGAGCAGCACGAGGCTGCAGACAAGGACGCCCAGGCGCGCCCGGCGACCAAGCGGGCCGTCGAGCCAGGCGGTCAGCGAGTCGAGCATCGGAAGCTCCTCACGGAGGGGCCGGCCGGCGCCGGCCCCTCCGCACGACGGGAGGTTACCGCGACGCGAGGTCGCGGCGGACGGGACGGGCCGACGAGACGGCCGAGCCGCCACGGGGACGCACCAGCAGGTAGCCCTGCATCTCCTGGTGCATCGCGGAGCAGAAGTTCGTGCAGTAGAACGGGTACACCCCGGGGCGCGTGGCGCGGAACGCGATCGTCTTCGTCTCGCCCGGGTCCACCACGACGTTGATGTTGTACTCGGTCAGCCCCCAGCCGTGGAGCATGTCGGTGGACTGCTCGCCGTTGGTGAGGTGGATGATCACCGAGTCGCCCTGGTTGACTTCGATCTCGTTCGGCGCGAAGTACGACCGGATCGCGTACATCCGCACGTCCACGACGTTGCCGCGGCGGGCCACCCGCGCGTCGCGCGCCGCCCAGATGGCGTTCGGGTTCCGGTTCTCCGCCTGCGGGTACACCTCGACGGGCCGCAGCAGGCTCGCCTGCATGATGATGGCGTAGTGGGGCTCCGGCTCCGTGTACGCCTCGTACAGCATCGTCATCCCCTCGCCGGTGATGTCGATGAGCTGGCTCGACTCCGGTTGCGACGGCCCGACCGAGAGGTGCCGGCCGTACGACAGCTTGTTCATCGCGACGAGGTAGCGCCCGAGCGGATGGCGGGCGTCGCCGTGCGCGGCCACCAGGTGGCCGATGTTGTACTGCACCGGGATCTTGGCCACCACGAGCGCCGAGTCGTTGCCGTTGAAGGGTCCGAGGCGCCACTTGGCGACCGCGGACTCGACGAAGAGCGAGGTGTAGGCGTAGCCCTGGTCGTCGAACTGGGTATGCAGCGGGCCGAGGCCCACCGGTACCTCGGCGACGCGGATGGCCTCGTAGCGCAGGACCGGGATGCCGTCTTCGCTGCCGGTCGTGTCGTTCGCCGCGACGGCGTCGAGGAACTTCTGGAAGTCGTAGACGGTCGTGAACGGCGCCAACTTGCCGCTGCCCACGACGTAGCGGCCGTCGGGCGAGAAGTCGGCGCCGTGCGGGCTCTTGCCCAGCGGCACCAGGTACATGAGGCCGGGCACCTCGCGCGGGTCGAGGACGCGCACGCCGCCGACCATCCGGCCACGCCCGGCGCGCACCGCCTCGGCCGCGCGGCGCCAGTTCACGAACGCCATGTAGTCCCGGTCGCGCTGTGACATCGAGACCTCGGGCCGGTCACCGGCCGAGCGCTCGCTGTTGTAGCAGCTCCAGACCGCCCAGTCCGCCGAGAGCTCGCGGCCCGTCGAGGCGAGGTCCCAGTTGAACGGCGGCGTCACGATCTGCCAGTCCACCGACATGTGCCCGGTGGCGCTGTCCACCTTGATTCCCGTCACCACGCCGCGGTAATCGGTGGCGTAGCGGGAGGTCGGGGCCACCGTCCCCTTGGGGATGGGGATCGAGAAGCGCGAAGCCACGAGCGCGTACTCGGTGTTCGCCGTCGTGAACGACGACCCGTGGTTGCCCATGGCGTTCGGGATGGGCCCGAGGATCTGCTTCGTCTTGAAGTCGCGCAGGTCGATGCGCGCCACGCGGTTGTTCGCGTTGTCGTTCACGAACAGCCAGCGGCCGTCGTAGTCGCCGTTGGTGCGGCTCGGCGCCGGGTGGTGCACGTCGCCCCACGTGTAGCCGCCGAGCATCTCGCGCGACTCCACGTCGAAGCCGTAGCCCGTCGCCGGGTAGGGCGCGAAGACCGGGATCGTGGCGATGTGCCGCATCGAGGGGATGCCGGCCACGTACACCTGTCCGGAGTGTCCCCCGGAGTAGAAGAGGTAGAACTCGTCCTGCTGGCCGGGGGCGACATAGGTCCGCCGCGCGGCGGTGGCCACATCGGCCACCTGCGCGTTGCGGCCCTGCGTGCCCCGGGGCCCGCAGGCGGCCGCGGCCAGGAGCAGGCTCGCGGCGGCGACGACGGGGCGACGGGTCATGCGGGACCTCGCTGGGGGTGAGAGGTTAACGGTTCTGGTACAGGTCGCGCAGCAGGCGATAGACCGAATCGCGTTCGGCGGGCGAGAGCTGGATCTGCGCCGACAGGACGATCTGCATCGTCCCCGTCGGGTTCATCAGGAACGAGTCGAGGCTCGTGTTGAAGCGCGCGCGCACGTCCTCCCAGGCCAGGGCGAGGTCGGGGCCCGCCTCGACCTGCGCCACGACGCCCAGACCCGAGATCCTGTGACACTGCGGGCAGCCCTTCCGGAGGAAGAGCTGCGCCCGCGGGTCGGTCCGCACCGAGTCGGGCTGCATGGCGAGGAGGGGGTTCGCCGCCGCTGGCCGGCTCCCGCCCGACGGCGGCGGGGCACCGTCCTTGCCGCAGGCGGACGCGAGGATCACGAGGGCGGCGGCCCCGGCACACACCCAGCGGCCGGCCACCCGATTGCCGATAAAGGAGTTTCGGATAGACATATGCGAAATGTGCGCCGAGGCGGGCCCGCCGTCAAGGTCGTCAGAGCGTGACGCGGAGGATCCGGAGGTCGGGGGGCACGGCGCCGGCCGGGAGGTAGCCGATGGCGTCCGGGTCGTTGCGGATGAACTCCGCGACGGCGGCGTCGTCGGCGCCCTGCGGCGGGGGCGTGCCGCGGCCGGCGAAGATCTGCTGGTTCCAGTAGGCGGTGACGGCCTGGACCGGCCGGCCGAGGATGACGGTCGAGAAGCCCTCGCGGGCCCGCGAGCGGGCCGGCAGGTCGATGGGGTGCGCCTCGCGGCCGCCCGGCCAGGTGGAGGTGCGCTTGAGGAAGAGGTCCGCCACCTGCTGGCGGGTGAGCGAGGGCACGGTGTTGGACGGGTGCACCACGACCACGAACGACAGCTGCTGCGCCGCCGCGTGGCGGGCGGCGGCGAGGACCGCCGCCGCCGCGCCGGCGGCGAGGATCCGGCGCAACCCTCGTCTCGTCATCCCGCATCCTCCGGCGTGAGGGAGCGGACCGCAATCTGGACGTTCGCGGCCTGCCAGCGCAACTTGCTGTCCGGCCGGGACGCCCCGGCCCCGTCCTGAGGAGTGTGCTTGCTCGAGTCGGTCCGCGCGCGCATCGCCCAGCTCCCGTTCTCTGCGAAGATCACCGCGCTCACCCGGGTCGCCGGCGTGGCGCTCGGCCTGGTGCTGGGCATCAGCGCGGTCGGCGGTCTCGCCGCCGACTGGCAGTTCGGCCGCGTCGAGCGCGGCTGGTACCCGGCCGGCACGGCCCGCCGCGAGCTCGTGGGCCAGCTCGCCTCGCTCCAGCGCGCGCTCCAGGACGCGGTACTGGCGAGCGACAGTGCCATGCTCGCGACGGCCGACAGCCTGCACGCGGCGCTCGTGGCCGGAGTGGACAGTCTCGGGCGCAACCCGGTCGTGGACCCCTCCGAGACCGAGGCCCTGCGCGCCGCGGCGGACGCCTACTACCGGCTGGCGCGCCGCACCAGCGCGGCGATGATCGGCAGCGGCCTGACCGCGGACGTGGCGGCGGACGTGGCGCGGATGATGGCCGACTACCGGGCGTTCCGCGAGCGCCTCGACGCCCAGCTCGCCGACGGGGAGGCGGCCACGCGGCGCGCCTTCCGCGTGGCGGCGCTCATCCAGCGCGGCACCTGGCTCCTGAGCGCGGTGGTGGTCATCGCGGGGCTGTGGCTCGCGATGACGGCCGCCCGGCTCACGCGCGAGTCGGTGCAGGTGCCGCTCCAGCAAGCGGTGGTCATCGCCGACCGGCTGGCCCTGGGCGAGATCCCGGAGTCCGTGCCGGAGGGGGGCGAGGACGAGATCGGCCGGCTGCTCCGCGCGATGCGCGGGATGGTGGCGTACCTGCGCGAGATGTCGGCCGCGGCGTCCGCGATCGCTCGCGGCGAGCTGGCCGCGACGGTCGCGCCCCGCTCCGCGCAGGACGTCTTCGGCACCGCCTTCGCCGGGATGGTCGCCTACCTGCGCGAGGTGGCGGACACCGCGGAGCGGATCGCGGCCGGCGCCCTCGACGTCGAGGTGCGCGCGCGGGGCCCGGAGGACGCCTTCGCCGTGGCGCTCCGCGGGATGGTGGAGCGGCTGGCGGAGGTGATCCGCGACCTGCGCCACAACGCCGAAACGATCGGCGAGGCCGCGGCGCAGCTCACCGCCGCGTCGCAGTCCCTCTCCGAGTCGGCGACCGCGCAGGCCGCTTCCGTCGTCGAGACGACGGCCGCGCTGGAGCAGGTCAATGCCTCGGCGGAGGCGACCGCGGGGTCGGGGCGCGAGGTCCGGACGCTCGCCGCGGCGGGCGTGGCGGACGGCGAGCAGTCTTCGGCGGCGATGGCGGTGACGGTGGCGGCGATGGAGCGGATTGCCGAGAAGCTGGCCGTCATCCGGCAGATCGCGGAGCAGACCAACCTTCTGGCGCTGAACGCGGCCATCGAGGCCGCGCGCGCCGGAGAGGCGGGGATGGGCTTCGCCGTGGTGGCCGGGGAGGTGCGCAAGCTGGCGGCCCGCAGCCGCGACGCCGCCCATGAGATCGACGAGGAGACGGCGGCGAGCCGCGAGGCGGTCCGCACGTCGGGCGCGCTCCAGGAACACCTGCTGAAGACCATCCGCGCCACCGCCGACCGCTTCGCCGCCGTCGCCGCGGGCGGCGAGGAGCAGGCGACGTCCGTCGCCGAGGTGCGACGGGCGATGTCGGAGGTGGACGAGATCGCCCAGCGCAACGCCGCGGCCGCCGAGCAGATGGCCGCGATGGCCGAGGAGCTCGCGGCGCAGGCCGACGCCCTGCGGGGCGCCGTCGCCTTCTTCCGCCTCAGGGACCAGACGGGCGGGTAGCGGAGCCCGCCCGGGCGTGGCACGGGTCGCACCCCATCTCCAGCACGGCGGCGCGGCGTCAGCCCGCTTTCTTCCTCGGCACGCGCTCCTTCGCCGGGGCCGCCTTCGCCTTCCCCCGGACCGCCGTCTCCTCCGCGGCCGCGACGGCGCCGCCCCTGAGACCGCCCTTCGCCAGCGACGCCTTCAGCGCCTCCATGAGGTCGATGATCTGCGTCTCCGGCGCCTCCTGCGGCTCGGCCGTGATCTCCTGGCCGTCCACCTTGCGCTGGATCTGCTCCAGCATCCGCTCGCGTACCTGGTCCCGGTAGGCGATGGGGCGGAAGGTGTCGCTCTTCGCCTGCTCGATGAGCTGCATCGCGAGCCCCAGCTCGGCGGGTTTCACCTCGCCCTCGGGGATGGGGACGTCGCGCATGCTGCGCACTTCGTCGGCGTAGTGAAGCGTCTCCATCACGAGGCCGTTCTCCATCGGCCGCAGCATCACCAGGTACTGCTTGCCGCGCGCCGCGTACTGGCCGATGGCCGCGAGCCCCGACTGACGCAGCGCCTCGGCGAGCAGCCGGTAGGCGCGCTCCCCGCCCTTCGAGGGGCCGAGGAAGTACGCCCGGTCGAAGTACAGCCGGTCCACCTGGTCCGCAGGG
>CAYLJK010000185.1:0-5840 GCA_964383975.1 uncultured Gemmatimonadales bacterium
CGGCACGAGGTCCGGCCGCACCAGCGCGTAGTGCGCGACCGTCACGACGCGCATCGCGGTGGCGGGCACGTGGCGGCGCGACGTGGCCGCGGATCGCGGCCCACTCCCCACCCGCGCGGACCGCGCCGGGCACCTCATCGCGATCCGGGTGCGGCGGCTGGATGAGCCGCTCTCCGCTCGCGCGCGGCTGCGTCTCGGCGCGGAACGGCGGCTGCTGGTGCTGTTCGGTTCGCGCCGCGCGGTGCTGGCGGCGGCGCTCACGGTGACGCCGCACGCGGGTCTGCCGCGCGCCGAACGCGAGCGCTACGCCCGCGCCGGCATCGTGCACCTGCTGTCCATCTCCGGCTTCCACGTGGCGATCCTCGCCGCGGTGCTCGGCGTGCTGCTGCGTGCCGCGCGCTGCGGGCCGGCGCGGGCGCGGGTCCTGGGCACGCTGGTGGTGGTGCTCTACGTCTGGATGCTCGGCGCGCCGGCGCCCGCCCTGCGGAGCGGGGCGATGCTCGCCGTGTGGGCGTGGGCGCGGCAGCGGCAGCGGCCGCCGGTGCGGAACGCGCCGCTGGCCGCGGCCGCGCTGGCGGTGCTCGCGGCGCAGCCGGCCGCCGTTCTCGACCCCGGACCGTGGCTGTCGTTCGCCGGCGTGTGGGGCTGTGTAGCCGCGTCGGCGTGGTGGCGCCGCGTCGTGCGCGAGGTGCGCGAGCGGCGGCTTCGGGCTCGACTGCGATGGGGCGAGCCGGCCGTGGTGTCGGCCGGTGCCACGCTCGCCACGGCACCGGTCACGCTGCTCGCGTTCGGCCTCGCGAGTCCGGCGGGGCTCGTGGCGAACCTCGCGGCCGTGCCGCTTGCCGCGGCCGCAGTGCCGGCCGTCGCGCTCGCCCTCGCGCTCGCGCTGCTCCCCGGCGGCGCCACGCTCGCGGCGATTCCCGCCGCGGCGGCCGGCCTCGCGCTCGACCTCCTCGACCACGTGGCGGCGCTGGCGGCGCGGCTCCCGCACGCGCAGGTCGCGCCTGCCGACCCGCGGCTCGCCGCCTTCCTGGCGGCGGTCGCGGCGCTGGTCCTGCTCCCGCCGCCGCGCCGCCGGCGCGCGGCGCGCCCTGCGTTCCTGGCGCGCGGCGCACTCGCCGCGGCCGCCGTGGCCGCCTGCGCGGTCGCCGCCTCGCACCTGCGCGCCGAACGCGTGTTCGATTACCGCCCGGGAACGCTGACACTACATTTCCTCGCCGTGGGGCAGGGCGACGGCGCCGTGCTCCGCACGCCGCGCGGCCGCTGGATCGTCATCGACGGCGGGCCGCGGTCGGCGGGGCAGGACGCCGGTGCACGGCGCGTGGTCCCGTTCCTGCGGCGGCGCGGCGTGCGGCGCATCGCGCTGGCGGTCGCGTCGCACGGCGATGCGGACCACCTGGGCGGGCTTCCCGCCGTCCTGCGCGCCGTCCCGGCGGACGTCGTGCTGGAGCCGGGACAGCCGCTCGGCCACGCGCTGTACCGCGAGTGGCTCGCGGCTGCGGCGCGCCGCGCGACCCGGTGGCGACTGGCGCGCGCGGGGGACCGCCTCGAGGTGGACGGCGTGGTCCTGCGGGTCTGGCACCCCGACACGTCCTGGCTCGGGCGCGGCCTCGCCGCTAACGAGAACTCCGTGGTGCTGTCGGTGGAACTGGGACGCTTCCGCGCGCTCTTCACGGGGGATGCGGGCCTGCCGATGGAGGCCGTCCGCGCCGCGACCGTCGGGGACGTGACGCTGCTCAAGGTGGGCCATCACGGGAGCCGCAGCGCCACCGGGCCCTCCTGGCTCGCCGCCGTGCGCCCCGAGTGGTGCGTGATCTCGGTCGGCGCCAACCGCTACGGGCACCCGGCGCCCGAGGTGCTCACCCGGCTGCGCGCGGCGGGCTGCGCCACCTGGCGCACCGACCAGGCCGGCGACGTCACCGTCGCCACCGACGGGCGGACCGCCACCGTACGGGCGGCGGGCCGCACGACGACCCTCCTCCTGAACGGGGACGAGCCGTGAACAACCGCCTCGCGCACGTCATCACCATCGAGAGCTTTATCATGGAGCAGGAGCGCCTCCACGCCCCGGAGGCCTCCGGCGACCTCTCCAACCTCCTCTACGACATCGCGCTCGCCGCCAAGATCATCAACAGCCACGTCCGCATGGCGGGCCTCGCCGACATCCTCGGCAGCGCAGGGCAGATCAACGTCCAGGGCGAGGTGGTGCAGAAGCTCGACGAGTTCGCGAACGACACGATGAAGCACGCGTTGCTGCGCACCGGCCGCGCCTGCCTGCTGGCGAGCGAGGAGGACGAGGAGCCCATCCCGATCCCGGCCGGGTACCCCGTTGGCAAGTACACGGTCCTCTTCGACCCGCTCGACGGCTCCTCCAACATCGATGTGAACGTCTCGATCGGCACCATCTTCTCGATCCACCGCCGGCGCTCGCCGGACGGCGGCCCGGCGGAACTCGGCGACTGTCTCCAGCCCGGCCGCCGCCAGGTCGCGTCGGGCTACGTCATCTACGGCTCGTCCACGATGATGGTGTACACGACCGGGCAAGGGGTGCACGGGTTCACCTTCGACCCCACGATCGGGGAATTCCTGCTGTCGCACCCGCAGATCTCCACCCCGCCGGTCGGGAAGTACTACAGCGTGAACGAGAGCAACTTCCCGCGCTGGGCGCCGGCGGTGCAGACCGTGGTGAAGCGCTGGAAGGGCGTGGAGGGCGGTGGGGCCGTGAAGAACTCGCGCTACATCGGGTCGCTGGTCGCCGACTTCCACCGCAACCTCGTGGCGGGCGGCGTGTTCGCGTACCCCGGCGACGCGCGGTCTCCGCAGGGGAAGCTGCGGCTCCTCTACGAGTGCGCGCCGCTCGCGTTCATCTGCGAGCAGGCGGGCGGGTACGCCTCCGACGGCGGGCGGAACATCCTCGACATCGTCCCCACGGCGCTGCACCAGCGCTCGCCCCTCTTCATCGGCAGCCGGGACGACGTCCGCGGCGCCGAGGCCCTCCTGGCGGGGTGACCGATGAGCGATCCCGTCACCTCCTCGGGCATCCCGGTCCGCGACCTCTATGCCGCGGCCGACCTCCCGGCCGACCTGGACGCGCGGCTGGGCGCGAGCGGCGCGTTCCCGTTCACCCGCGGCGTGCACCCGACCATGTACCGGGGGCGGCTGTGGACGATGCGGCAGTACGCCGGCTTCGGCACCGCCGAGGAGACGAACCGCCGCTTCCGCGAGCTGCTCGCGGCCGGGCAGACGGGGCTCTCCACCGCGTTCGACCTCCCCACGCAGATGGGGTACGACTCCGACCACCCGATGGCGCAGGGCGAGGTCGGTCGGGTCGGCGTGGCGATCGACACCGTGGACGACCTCGCCCGCGTGTTCGCGGGAATCCCGCTGGACCGGGTCACGACCTCGATGACCATCAATGCGACGGCGGCGACGCTGCTCGCGATGTACATCGTCGTCGGCGAGGAGCAGGGCGTGCCGATGGAGCGGCTCGGCGGCACGATCCAGAACGACGTGCTGAAGGAGTACGTGGCGCGCGGGACCTACATCTACCCTCCGGAGCCGAGCCTGCGGCTCATTGCCGACATCTTCCGCTTCGTCGTGGCGCGGAACCTGAACTTCAACCCCATCTCGATCAGCGGCTACCACATGCGCGAGGCGGGGGCGACGGCAGTCCAGGAGGTGGCGTTCACCTTCGCGAACGGGCTGGAGTACCTGCGGCGCGCGCGGGCGGCCGGGATCGACGTGAACGCCCTGGCCGCGCGGGTGTCCTTCTTCTTCGCCGGCTTCACCGACGTCTTCGAGGAAGTGGCGAAGTTCCGCGCCGCCCGGCGGTTGTGGGCCGTGCTGCTGCGGGAGGAGTTCGGCGCCGACGACGCCGCGTGCCGGCTGCGCTTCCACACCCAGACGGGCGGCTCGACGCTCACCGCCCAGCAGCCGCTGGTCAACGTGGTCCGCGTGGCGCTCCAGGCGTTCGCCGCCGTGGGCGGGGGCACGCAGTCGCTGCACACCAACGGCTACGACGAGGCCCTCGCGCTGCCCACAGCCGAGTCCGCGAAGCTGGCGCTGCGCACCCAGCAGGTGGTCGCATACGAGTCGGGGATCGCCCGGACGGTGGACCCATTCGCGGGGAGCTACTACGTCGAGCACCTCACGGCCGAGATCGAGTCCCGCGCGCGCTCTCTCCTGGACGAGATCGAGCGCCGGGGCGGGGCCGCGCGGTGCATCGCCGAGGGGTTCTTCCAGGAGGAGATCGCGCGCTCCGCGTACGCCGAGCAGCAGCGGATCGAGCGGGGCGAGCAGGTGGTGGTGGGCGTGAACCGCTTCGCCGAGGATGAGGTGGTGCGGCCGGTGGCGGCGCCGGATTACTCGGCGCTGGCGGCCAAGCAGGCGGCGCGGCTGCGCGCGGCCCGTACTGCCCGGGACCAGGCGCGGGCCGGCGCGAGCGTCGCGGCGGTGCGGCAGGCCGCCGCCAGGCCGGGCGCGCCGCTCATGGAGCCCATCCTCGAGGCGGTGCGCGCCCGGGCCACGCTGGGCGAGATCTCGGCGGCGTTGGAAGCGGTGTGGGGGCGCCACGAGGGGCCGTTGACGGTGGGCGCGCGGGTGGGCTAAGATACTTGGCTATGCCGACTTACGAGTATCGCTGCCCGAAGTGCGGCACCCGTTTCGAGCTGTTCCAGAAGATCACCGCCAAGCCGGTGGCGACGTGCCCCGGCTGCCGCGCGCGGGCCGAACGGCTGCTCTCCGGCGGCGCCGGGCTCGTATTCAAGGGGTCGGGTTTCTACATCACCGACTACAAGCGGGCGGGGCAGACGGCGGAGGGCGGGGCGTCCGACGGCGCCCCGCCGCCCCCCGAGGCGAAGCCGGCGGCTGCGAAGCCCGAGAAGAAGTCCGCGCGCGGGAAAGATCGCTGAACGATGGCGCGTGAGGCGATCCGCTCCGAGCTGGCGCGCGTCGCCGCGGCGCTCGGCGCGCCGGCGGAGGTCGCCGTCGAGCTGGAGACGCCGCGCGAGCGCGCGCACGGCGACCTGGCGACCAACCTGGCCCTTCTTCTCGCCCGCCCGCTGCGCCAGTCGCCGCGGCGCATCGCGGAGCAGCTCGTCGCCGGCCTCGCGCTCCCGCCCGGCCTGGTGGCCGCGGTCGAGGTCGCGGGTCCCGGCTTCATCAACTTCCGCCTTGGCACGGCGTCGCTCGCCGACGTGCTGCGCCGCGTGCTGGAGGCGGGCGCGGCGTGGGGGCGCGGGCGGGCGGAGCCCGCGCGGCGTGTCAACGTGGAGTTTGTCTCCGCCAATCCGACCGGGCCGCTGCACGTGGCGCACGGCCGAGGCGCCGCGCTCGGCGACTGCATCGCGCGCCTCCTGGAGTGGCAGGGGCACACCGTCACCCGCGAGTTCTACGTGAACGACGCCGGGGTGCAAGTCCAGCGGCTCGGCGAGTCGCTGTGGGCGCGGGTGCAGCAGCGCTCGGGGCGCGCGCGGGAGGTCCCCGAGCAGGGGTACCACGGCGCCTACCTGGCGGACCTGGCGGCGCAGCTGCTGGCCGAGCGCGGCCCCGCCTTCGCCGACCTGCCGGCCGAGGAGGGGACGGCGCAGTGCCGCGCCTGGGCGGTGGCGGCGCTCAAGGCCGGGCAGCAGGAGGACCTCGCCGCGTTCCGGGTCCGGTTCGACGTCGTCACGGACGAGTCACGGCTCTATGCCGAGGACCGGATCGCGTCCGCGCTCGAAGCACTGCGCGCGCGCGGCGTCCTGTTCGACCAGGGCGGGGCGCTGTGGCTGCGCAGCACCGCGTTCGGCGACGACAAGGACCGCGTGATGCGCAAGTCCGACGGCAGCTACACCTACTTC